>DYRS01000306.1 GCA_020718585.1 Chthoniobacter flavus | reverse complement strand
TGAACTCGTCCTTGCTCAACTGGCCGTCGCCATTGGCGTCGAGCCTCGGGAACAACGCCGCCGGGTCGCCCTTGGGCGCTGGTGCTTGTGCGGCGACGCGGAACGGGCCGCCGGCGGCCAGCAACAGCGCGCGCACAACGAGGAGGTGGAGGAGGGATGGTGTCGTTTTCATGTGAATGAGGATTCGAGAGTGGCGTTCATTTCCGCTGCACGCGGTAGAAGCCCCTGGGCGCGGCCAGCGCGTCGGGCACGACGTATTCGAGGGAGAAAGTTGGCGCGAACAGGTCGCTGACGGCATTGGTCCACACGCCGAGATCGGGGGAAGTCTGGATGTCGAAGCGTTCTCCGGGCATCGTGGGAAATTCCAGTTTGAAGTCGTTGCCGGAGATCGAGGGAATCAGCGGCAGCGGATCGGGGCCATCGCCCGCCGGGCCGATCATGTAGATCCACACATCGCGGAAAAGCGGCGTCACACCGTCGGGCTGCAAGGGCGTGGAGGGATCGGTGACGACTGCGCCATGAAAATTGGCACCGTCGGCGGGCGTGGCCGTGGTCTTGAGGCGGTGCGAGCCGGCGAAGGGCGGCGCCCCGGCGTCCACGCTGGTGAGCGCGCCGGGGACGCCGAGATTTGCCCACGAGAACGTGATGCCGTTGTAGTTGTCCTCGAGCGTGTGCGCGAAGCCGAAGCAGCGGTCGGACGGCGTGAGCGATGGTTCGGTCGTCCACGCCGCCGGCTCGGTCGAGGAAAACATCCCGACGCGATGGACGCTGTGAATCTTGCCGACCAACGCCGCGTGTCCGCCACCCTGCGAATGGCCGGCGAAGGCGATCAAATCCCAGCGGATCGCCTCGCCATCGAGGAAGGTGTTCCAGCCTTCGCCGGGATATTGCTGGTGCAGATATTGAAGCAGCTTGATGAGCCGGTTTTCGATCGAGTTCGCGCGGTTCACCGCGATGTGCGGCGAGTAGTCGAAGCCTTCGATGATCTCGAGGCGCGCGTTTTCCTCGCAGGCCGGATCCGGCTGCCCGTCGCAGATGTCGAAGTTGATCGAGAGGTCGTTGACGTAGGCCAGGCCCAAGGCGTGGTAACCGATCTCCGCCGCGGTCTGCAGGATGCGACGGTAACCGCCGGGTGGTCCGCCGGTGCCAGGGAAGAAAACGAACAGCCGGCCCGGGTGCGGCACGCTGTCATCGAGATGGACCACGTGCCGGAAGTTGTTGGTGGTGGCGCCGGTGATGTCCGGGTCGGTCGTCACCGGGAAGATCAAGCGCTCGATGAGCGCCGCGCCAGCCGGGCTGCCCGGCGCGAGGCAGGCCAGAGCGAGCAACGCCGCACCGAAGGACTTGAGCACGAACCTGGCCTTCATGGCCGCTGCGACTCGACGCTTGCTCCGATTGTGCGCGTGGGATGAGTTCATGCAGGTCATGAAACACGGTTCAGGGAGCCGGGTTGCG
>DYRS01000111.1 GCA_020718585.1 Chthoniobacter flavus | reverse complement strand
CGGGCTTTTCTTGGCATTCCACTATCCTACCGCAGATCATTCATATGTCAATATGTAAGAACTGACCCCTTTTTTCACAAACTCGGAATTTGCAGGAGGAAGAAAAACCTAATGTGTGATGCCGGACAGTATACATCGCATTTCCTTCTGCCTCAGAACGTCGGTTGGTATGGCGGCCCGGAGGATTTCGGCCGGGTGGAGGGCGCGGCGGGCGGTGCCGTCGTGGATCTGGTGGCGGCAGCTTGTGCCGGGGGCGGCGACGAGGTCGTCGGGCGGGGCTTTGCGGACTGCGGGGAAGAGGACGAGCTCGCCGACTTTCATCGAGATGTCGAAGTGCTCGGCCTCGTATCCGAACGAGCCGGCCATCCCGCAGCAGCCGGACGGGATGGTTTTAACCGAATAATTTTTCGGGAGTGAGAGCATGCGGATCGCGGGGTCGAGCGAGACGAGTGCCTTTTGGTGGCAGTGCCCGTGGAAGTGGATCGTGCGGGCGTCCCCGGTGAAGTCGTCGCTGGAGATGCGTCCGGCGTCGGCCTCGCGGGCGATGAACTCGTCGAGGAGCAGACAGTGCGGGGCGAGCGCGCGGGCGGACTCGCGGAGCCCGGGGCCGACGAGCACCGGGTATTCATCGCGGAAGCCGAGGATCGCCGACGGTTCGATCCCGATGAGCGGCTCGTCGTGCGAGATGACCCCGGCGAGCAGGCGGACGTTGCGCTCTGCGAATCTTTTTGCATTTCGGACGAGGCCTTTCGAGAGCGACGCGCGGCCGCTCTCGGTGTGGTCGGGGATCGTGACCTCGTAGCCGAGGAGCTCGAGGAGCTCGACCGTGGCGATCCCGGCGTCGAGGTCGTTGAAGTTCGTGAACTCGTCGCAGAACAGGTGGACCCGGCCGACGCGGGACTTCAGCGGGGCGAGCGGACGTCGGGCGTGGAACCAGGCGCGGAGAGTGGTCGGGTTGATTTTCGGAAGCGTTCGGTCGGGGTGGAATCCGACCGCCTTGTTGAACGCTTTTCGGATGAGCGGAGTTTGGAAGACCGCGTTGTAGAGCTTCGGGAAAATCGAGGCGAGGCGCGCGCCGTCGGCGAATCCGGCGACGAGCCGCGAGCGGAATGGGACCCCGTGGGCGTCGTGGTGGTGCTGGAGGAACTCGGCCTTGAGCTTCGCGATATCCACGCTCGACGGGCATTCGCTCTTGCACGCCTTGCACGACAGGCAGAGGTCCATGACTTCCTTGATCTCGGCGCTGTCGAACGGCCGCGCTGGGTCGGCCGGATGGTTGAGGATGTGGCGGAGGATGTTTGCGCGCGCGCGGGTCGTGTGCTTCTCCTCGCGGGTCGCCATGTAGCTCGGACACATCGTCCCGCCGGCGAGGTGCGACTTCCGGCAGTCGCCCGAGCCGTTGCATTTCTCCGCAGCCCGGACGACCCCGAGCACGTCGCTGAAATCAAAAACCGTCTCGTAGTCGGGCGTCGGATGCCCGGGCTCGTGGCGCAGGTGGGTATCCATCGGCGGGGTGTCCACGATTTTTCCGGGGTTGAAAATGTTATCCGGGTCGAACGCGGCCTTGACCGCGCGCATCATCTCGTAGCACTCGGCGCCGACCATGAGCGGAATGAACTCCCCGCGGAGACGTCCGTCCCCGTGTTCGCCGCTGAGCGAGCCCCGGTATTTTTTGACGAGGTGCGCGATGTCGGTGGCGACCCCCCGGAACGTCTTCAATCCCTCGGCGGTCTTGAGGTCGAAGAGCGGGCGGGTGTGGAGCTCGCCCGAGCCGGCGTGCGCGTAATACACGCAGCCGATCCCGTATTTGGATTTCAGGATCGCGTCGAACTCGGCGATGTAGGCCGGGAGGTCGTGGACTGCGACCGCCGTGTCCTCGACGACCTCGCGCGGCTTTGCGTCGCCGACGACGTTGGTCATCAGCCCCTGGCCGGCGCGGCGCAGATCCCAAACCTTGTTGCCATCCGCCCCGCGCAGCACAGGCGACGCATATCCGAAGCCCGCCAACTGCCAGTCCGCCTGCAGCGCGGCGACGGCGGCCTCCATGTCATCCGCCTGCTCGCGCCGGATTTCGACAACCAATATCGCGCCGGGATCGCCGACGACAAACGACCGGTTCCGAGATTGCGAGAGGTTTGCCTTTGTGCATTCGAGGATGTGGCGGTCAATCAGCTCGCAGGCCGACGGGCCGTGGCCCAGCGCAAGGAGGTTCGCGTGCAGCGACTCGTCCACTGAGGTAAAATGCCCGCAGACCAGTGCCACATGCGGCGGGGGGAGGGGATCGCAGTCGAGCTCGAACTCGAGGCCGAAGAACAGCGTCCCCTCAGAGCCGGCGATCAGCTTGCAGAAGTTGAATGGCCCGCGCGGCTCGGGCTCGAACGCGTCCATCAGCAGGTCGATCGCGTAGCCGGTATTCCGTCGCGGGATTGATTTGAGCGGGAAATTTTCTGAGATCCTCCGCCGGGTATCCGGGTTCCCGAGGAGGTCGCGGGCCGCCTGGTGGATCCGGCCTTCGAGCGAGGTCGAGTCATCGCATTTTTTGGAAAATTCCTCCGGCGAGAGCGCGCCGAGCGTTCCCTCCGATCCGTCGCTGAAGAGCCCGCGGACCGAGATCAGGTGGTCGCGGGTGCTGCCGTAGATGATCGAGTTTGACCCGCACGAGTTGTTGCCGACCATGCCGCCGATCATCGCGCGGTTCGCGGTCGAGGTCTCCGGGCCGAAGACGAGCCCGTGTTTGGCGAGTTCGAGGTTGAGCTCGTTGCGGACGACCCCCGGCTGGACGCGGGCGCGCCGGGTCGCCGGGTTGATTTCGAGGATTTTATTAAAGTGCCGGGAGAGGTCCACGACGAGCCCGCCGCCGACGACCTGGCCGGCGAGCGAGGTGCCGGCCGTGCGCGGGATGATTCCGAGCCGGTGACGTTTTGCGAAGACGACGATCTCGCGGACGTCGGCGTCGGACTTGGGAAATGCGACGGCGGCCGGTATTTCCTGGTATTCCGAGGCATCGGTCGAATACAGCCTGCGCATCATCGCGCCGGTGACGATCTCGCCGGAAATCCTGAGGTCCGCAAATGGAGGTGTTGACATGCCGGGATTTATTAGAATCCCCCGCCGGGGCTGGCGACAAAATTCCACAGTTTTTCCGGGATTCGACACAGGCGGGGGAATTGTCGTAGCCTGCCGGCATGTCATTTGTCCACCTGCATTGCCACTCGGAATACTCGCTGCTCGACGGCGCGGTGCGGGTGGAGGAACTGATCAAAAAAGCCGAGGCGTTCGGGATGCCGGCGGTCGCGCTCACCGACCACGGGAACCTTTTTGGAGCGGTCCCGTTTTATCAGGCGAAGAAAGGGACGTCGGTGAAGCCGATCATCGGGTGCGAGCTTTATGTGGCGCCGGGCTCGATGCTCGACAAAAATGCGTCGTCCGGGAAGGACACGTCGTTCCATCTGACCGTGCTGGCCGCCGACACCGACGGCTACCAGAACCTCGTGAAGCTGGTCACGGCCGCGCACCTCGAGGGGTTTTACTACAAGCCGAGGGTGGACAAGGAGCTGCTCGCGAAGCATTCGAAGGGTCTGATCGCGCTGAGCGGATGCCTCCGCGGGGAGGTGAATTCGCTGATTCAAAACGGGAATGCCAAGGGCGCGGAGCAGGCGGCCGCCGGGTATCGCGACCTCTTCGGGAAGGACAACTTTTTTATCGAGCTTCACGACCATGGGATCGACGCCCAGCGGCGCGCGAACCCGGAGCTCGTGAAGATCGCGCGCACGCTCGGGCTCGGCCTGGTTGCGGCGAACGACGTGCATTTCCTCGATCGCTCGCACCACGACGCGCACGATGTGCTGATCTGCATCGGGACCGGTTCGATGGTTCTCGACGAGAAGCGGATGCGGTATGTGCCCGAGGTCTATTTCAAGTCGGCGGAGGAGATGCGCGCGCTGTTTGCCGAGCTTCCCGAGGCGTGCGACAACACGCTGGCGATCGCCGAGCGGTGCGGGTTCGAGATGGAGTTCGACAAGCCAAAATACCCGGCCTACGAGCCGCCGGCCGGCACGACCCGCGAGGCCTACCTCCGCGACCTTTGCCACGACGGGCTCCGCAGCCGATTCGGCGAGCGCGCGGATTCCGACAAGGCGCTGCTCGACCGCCTCGAATTCGAGCTCGGAGTGATCGAGAAAACCGGGTTCGTCAGCTATTTTCTCATCGTCTGGGATTTTATCGCCTATGCGAAGGCTCAGGGGATACCGGTCGGACCCGGGCGCGGGTCGGCGGCGGGATCGCTGATCGCCTACGTGCTCGGGATCACCGACATTGACCCGCTCCGCTACGGTCTGATCTTCGAGCGGTTCCTGAACCCCGAGCGGATCAGTCCGCCGGATATTGACGTGGACTTCTGCATGGACCGCCGCGGGGAGGTCATCGAATACGTCCGCCAAAAATACGGCGAGCGGGCGGTCTCGCAGATTGTGACGTTTGGAACGCTCGGCGCGAAGAGCGTCGTGCGCGACGTCGCGCGCGTCCTCGGCTGGAGCTACGGCGATGGCGACCGGATCGCAAAGATGATCCCGAACGAGCTCAACATCACGCTTGCGGGATTCGACAAAAAGTCGCCAGGCGGCGGGGTCGAGCACGTCCCGGGGGCGGCGGATAAAAACCCCGAGCTCGCGGCCGCGATCGCGACCGAACCCGCGATGAAGCAGCTCTGGGACTACGCGACCGTCCTCGAGGGGCTGAGCCGGAACACCGGCATCCACGCCGCAGGAGTCGTCATCGGCGACCGCGCGCTCGACGAATATATCCCGCTCTGCCGGGGGAAGGAAAACGAGGTCGTCACCCAGTATGCGATGGGCCCGCTCACCGACCTCGGGATGCTCAAGATGGATTTTCTTGGGCTCAAAACCCTCACGGTCATGCAGGAGGCGGTTCGCCTGATCCACAAGAAGGACGCGTCGTTCGACCTCGCGGCGATCCCGACCGATGACGAGGCGGCATTCGGGATTTACAACCGGGGCGAGACGCTCGGCGTCTTCCAGATGGAAAGCGGCGGGATCACCGGGGTCTGCAAAAATTTTGACGTGCGCGCGATCGAGGACATCATCGCGCTCGGCGCGCTTTACCGTCCGGGTCCGATGCAGTTCATCCCGGAATACATCGAGCGGAAAAAGGGTCTCAAAAAAATCGAATCCCTGCATCCGCTTCTCGGCGAGGTCTGCGCCGAGACCTACGGGATCATCGTTTATCAGGAGCAGGTCCAGCGTGCGGCGAGCGTGCTGGCCGGCTACTCGCTCGGCGACGCCGACCTCCTCCGCCGCGCGATGGGAAAGAAGGACAAGGAGAAGATGGAGAAGGAGCGGGTGCGGTTCGTCGAGGGGTGCGGGACGAAAAACCAGATCCCGCCGAAAGTCGCCGACGCGATCTTCGGGTTTATCCTGAAATTTGCAGAATACGGGTTCAACAAGAGCCACAGCGCGGCCTACGGGTGGATCTCGTATCAGACCGCGTTTCTGAAAGCCCACCATCCGGTCGAATTCATGGCGGCGATGCTGAGCTTCGACGCGGCGACGGTCGAGCGCCTCGCCGAGGTCATCGGCGAATGCCGGGGGATGGGGATCGCAATCCGCCCGCCCGACATCAATACCAGCGACCTGAAATTCACGCCGCAGGACGACGGGCGCGCGATCCTCTTCGGGATCGGGTCGATCAAAAATGTCGGCGCGGGCGCGATGGAATCGGCGATCGCTGAGCGCGAAAAAGCCGGTCCGTTCAAGTCGCTCGAGGACTTCTGCTCGAGGCTAGATTCCCGGACGGTCAACCGCCGGATCGTCGAGAGCCTTGTAAAATGCGGGGCGTTCGACTGCTTCGGAAAATTTCGCTCACAACTTTTCGGGGAGATCGAATCCGCGATGGGGTCGGCGGCAGCGATCCAGCGTGACCGGGCGAGCGGGCAGGTCTCGCTGTTCGGCGACCTCGCGATGCCGGTGCTGAAGTCGGGAAAATCCGCGCCGGGCGGAGCCGTCGCCCCGTGGCCGCAGCACGAGATGCTCGCCTACGAAAAGGAACTTCTCGGCTACTACGTGAGCGGACACCCGCTCGACCGGTATGCCGGACACTTTGACTCCGGGAAATTTTCCACCATCGCCCAGGCACTCCAGGCCGAGGAACCTGGCACGTTCAAGCTCGCCGGGCTGCTCGCCAGCGTGGAGAAAAAATTCACCAAGAAAGATGGCAAGCCGTTCGGAGTGCTCGTGCTCGAGGATTTTTCCGGATCGCTCGAAATTACCGCATGGGAGGAGGCGTTCACAAAAAATGCCGAACTCCTCGTCCCCGGCTCGGCGGTCGCAATCAACGCGCGGATCACCCGCCGCGACGAATCCGTCCGCGCAACCGCCGGTGCGATCGCCGCCCTCAAACCCAAACCCTCTGTCAAAGCCGTTCGCCTCCGGCTCGCCCGCGAAAAAGTCAGCGAGTTCGACCTCCCGACAATCCTTGCGGCCGTCAGGCGGTTCCCTGGACCGCGACCGCTCGTCATCGAATTCGTCCGCACCGACGGGCAGTCATTCGAGTTTTTCGCCGGTACCGAATTCGCCGTCGGCGAAGAGCGCTCGCTCCTTGACGAACTCGCACGGTTCGCGGCGTGAGGAATCCGTGCGAGCCACCCCGGTGACGGCGAGGCTGCTTCGAAATACGCAAACCACAGGGGGAACGGGCGTCGGGTCGGGTTCACAGTGAGCACGAACGACGTCGTCCACCGTGTTGCCGACACTGTCGGTGGCCCGGACAATCGCTGGAAAGTCGCCGAGCGATCCTCCCCAGCACATGGCTGGCCAAGTGCGGCACGCGCACCCACGGCAAGATCAGAAAGCGCGTGTTGTTTTGGTCACATACGAGAGCCTCCGCGCCCGCGTCGCCGCATCCCAGGAGCCTGGAATTTACCCGCCCACTACATGGTTCTCATCCGCGCAGCCG
>DYRS01000002.1:43360-55323 GCA_020718585.1 Chthoniobacter flavus | reverse complement strand
GGCGACACCAAGTTCAGCCACAAGCGCTTTGTGGAGACGGAACCTCTGCTGAAGGGCCTAAAGCTCACGATGGGTGCTGACACCACTGGGAACGTTGCACGCAAGTTCGGCGTTTGGGTCGAGCAGGAAGGTGTTGCCCTTCGCGGACGCTTCATCATCAATCCCGACGGTATTGTCGTGGCTGAAGAAACCGTGGCCGACAGTGTTGGCCGAAGCGTTGTCGAACTGGTCCGTCAGCTTGAAGCCTGGCAGCATACCTACAAAACCGGCGAAGTCTGTCCTGCGGGCTGGCGCAAAGGTAAGAAGGCACTTCCTGTGAAAACAGATGTGGAAAAGATGACAGGCCTTGTCGGCGACTACATTACATTGGAAGAGATACTGTCGTAACGAGTTTCCAGTAAGACATAAGCAACGAACCGGTTCCCCGTGACTGACCGTTAGATCAGCCACGGGTCCCACACCACCGGACATGCTGGTCCGCATCCGGCGGTTCCGACTAGACTCGGGCCTTCGGCCCGTAGTGGAGCTTGATCCAGACGGTGCGAATGTCGGGAACACCCCGGTTCTTCCATCCATTGGATCGGCCCCCTCCGGGAATGGAGGCGGTTTTGCGGTAACCCATTCCGCTGAACCAGTGCGCGTCACCAGCGTTGTGTACCATGTTTCGTCGCACACTTTTTCCATTCCATCCCCCATTGCAGCGGAAAAAAAATATGCCGTAAGATGAAATTTTTGTTCGAATCTTCGTCGTCCTTCACGTGATTTGAACTCTGCAAACCGGATTCGTGTCAGGTGGCAGGGATCCATGCTGCATGGCGGACAGTTGACTCCGATGCGAAAAGCCGGGAACCTGCCCGCATGAACGATCGCTTTCGCATGCTGGCCGCCCGGATCGCCCGGATCCCCGGGCATTCCCTGGCGGTGCTAGCATTTTCGACCATCCTGTTCGGTGCGGCGGATTTTTTTCCAAGCGGCCTGGCGTGGGTTTTTCGGGGGGTTGGATTTGGCGGACTGGCTGGGTTTGCATGGCTGGTGCCAGGGGATCTCGCGCTGGCTGTCGGCTGGTTCACCGGCGGTCCGCTGATGTGGTATGCTGGGGTGTGCGGGCGGGCCCGGCGGCACGAGCGGCGGCTCCATCGCTACGAGGCGATCCTTGCGGCGGTGGTGATTGCTGTGGCGGGCTTCCACTTCGGGCAGTCGGTCGCGGCGATGTCGAGGGCGTCGCTGCGGGTGGATGAAATCGGATCCGTGAGCTCCTACACTGCGCGCGGGCCGTTGCTTGCCGCCACGAAATACAACCTCGCGAAAAACCACATATTTTTCAGCGTCGTGAACTCGCTGACCCCGTGGTCGGGCTCGCTGAATCCGGTGCGCGCGCGGATCTGGTCATTTATTTCGGTCGGGGTGGCACTTGCCGGCGCGGCGGTTTTTTTCTGGCGCGCGGGCAGCCCGATCGCAGGGGCGGCGGCGTTCGCACTGCCGGCACTCAACCCGGAGTTCCTTCTGAAAGTTCTCGAGGCAAGGGGCTATGGATTTCTGGTGCTGGCGTCGGCCTGCGGGCTTGCCGCGATCCACGGGTTCATGAGGACCGGACGCGCCCGGAATCTCTGGGTGCTCGGCGTCTCGACTGCGCTCGGCGCGTGGACGCTCCCGTTCTACATCGTCTTCGGGGGCGGGCTGATGCTTCTGCTCTACCTGGTGCGGCCATCGCGAACGACGTTTATCGCCGGGGCCGGGACCGCGCTCGCCATCGTGGCGCTCTACGCGCCGGTGCTCGCGCGGCTCGCCCGGGTCGCCGGCGACTACGATGAAAAATACGGCGCGGGGTTTTCCTCGATCACGGGAGTTTTCCAGGCGATGGATTTTGTGGTGCCGGCGGCGCTCGCGCACGTTGGCGCGGCGGGATTCCTGGCGATGATTCTTGCTGTGCTCCTCCTCCCGCCGCTGCTCTGTGGATCGCGTCACGAGATCGTGTGGACCGTCCTGGCCGGCGCGGCCGGGATCCTCGGATTCTATCTCTTCTGCCTTCTTCTGCCTGCCTCGCCGCTTCGGATCACCGCGTTTTTGGGGATGCCGTTCGCGTTCGTCGCCGGGGGGCTCGTGCTGCAGGTGCTCACGTTTCCAGCGTTCGCGGCGCTGCGTCCGCTGGCGGCCACCCTTCTCGCCGCCGTGCTCCTGACGACCGGCGGCCGGGCGGTTGCAGGGTTCGAATTCCGGCCCGACCAGCGTTGGCTGGACGCGGCGGCAGCGATCCGCACAATGTTTCCCGACGGCGCGGAAATCTTTACGCCCGGCTATCGGAACCCGCTTGCGAACTACCTGGGCGCGCCGTTTGTCGTGCGGGAAAAACTTCCCGACGCCCTTCCGGCGGAGGCTCTGATTTTCGATCCGACGCACAAGACGACGCACACGCCGCCCGACCTGCGTGCGCTCTACCCGGCGCGCGATTTTCTTGAGGTGAGATTTCCCCTCCGCGACGGCGTCGCGCAGGCGGTTTACTTCGGGGTTCGCGGAGAGTGGAAGATCCCGTTCCCGCTGGTCGGGGGCGTGGCGTCGCCGCTCCCCCTGCGCGCCGGAAGCCTCACCGTCCCGCTGGCCGGGCATCCGCGCTCGCTGCACCTGCTGCTCGACTCGCCGGCGGAAAATTTGCATGTGGCGGCACGGGCGATCGCGGGCGGGGAAAAAAGACCGCTGGGCGGCAAGGCGGTCAAGCAAACAGGCAACATGATCTCGATCACGCTCGACCCCGGCGCGCCGGCCGATGGGGTCGAGATCGAGCTTGCCCCCGCGCAGGAAGCCGCCCAGCCGGAGATCCGGACGATCTGGACGTTCCCCGCCTCCGCCGTCGGAAGCAAAATCCTGTCCGCGACCAGCCCGCGCCAGTCCGGCCCGCCGCCAAGTCCGGATCGGTCAGCACGCGGAAAAATGTGAACGTCCCGGGGATGTCGTCGTCCGAGACGATGAGCGGGAAATTCAGCTTCTCGGGGACATACCACTGGATCTCGCCCAGCTCGGCCGCCCGAGATAAACCCCGATGATTTTCCCCAGCACGCCGACATAGGCGCGCTCCTCGTAATCCCGCTCGGCAACATCCGATCCGGATTTCTGACCGCTCTCGATGTGGCACGGGGTGGGGACGCCGGTCCGCCCGGCGTCCCGTGAAGGAGATCAGCTTTTCTGGTCGAGGATCGCGGCTTTGACCTGCTCAGGCACCTGCTCAAAGTGCGACGGCTCCATCGAATACGACGAGCGGCCTTTCGAGAGCGAGCGGATCGCGGTTGCGTATCCGAACATCTCCGAGAGCGGGACCTCTGCGTTGATCGTGCAGAGGTTCCCCTTCGTCTCCATACCGACGATCCGCGCGCGGCGGCGGTTCAGGTCGCCCATGATGTCGCCCTGGTATTCGTCCGGCGTGATGTTTTCGACCTTCATGATCGGTTCGAGAAGGATCGGCTTCGCCTTTTTCAGGGCGTCCTTGAGAGCGAAGATCGCAGCCATTTTGAACGCCATTTCGTTCGAGTCCACATCGTGGTAGCTCCCATCAATGATGTCCACATGCACGTCAATCACCGGGTAGCCGGCGACGACGCCGTTGAGGATCGCCTCGTTGAACCCCTTGATGACCGCCGGGATGAATTCCTTCGGGATCGTTCCGCCGACGACCTTGTTCTCGTTGGTGAAGCCCTTACCTCTCTCGTTCGGAGTGACCTTGCAAATGACGTGGCCGTATTGCCCGCGCCCGCCCGACTGCTTGACGAGCTTGCCCTCGCCATCGGCCGGCGCGAGGATTGTCTCCTTGTAGGCGATCTGCGGCTTGCCGGCATTTGCCTCGACCTTGAACTCGCGCATCATCCGGTCGCGGATGATTTCGAGGTGGAGCTCGCCCATCCCGGCGATGATCGTCTGGCCGGTCTCCTCGTTGGTGAATACCCGGAACGTCGGATCTTCCTCGGCGAGCCGCTGGAGCGCGATCCCCATCTTTTCCTGATCAATCTTTGTCTTCGGTTCGACGGCCATCGAGATGACCGGGTCGGGGAACGACGGCGGCTCGAGCAAGATCGTGTGGTCCTCGTCGCAGAGAGTGTCTCCGGTGGTGATATTCTTGATCCCCACGATCGCGGCGATGTCGCCCGCGTAGCAGGTGTCAATGTCCTCCCGCTTGTCCGCCTGAATCTGGATCAACCGGCTGATCCGCTCGCGCTTGTTTGTGCGCGGGTTATAGACGGTATCGCCCTTTGAAAGCTTGCCGGAATACACCCGGAAGAACACGAGCTTGCCGACGAACGGATCGCTCCACAGCTTGAACGCGAGCGAGCAGAAATTCCCGTTGTCGTCTGCCGACGCCTCGATCGTCTCCGAGATGTTATCCGGGTTCAGACCCTTCGCGGGCAGGATGTCGAGCGGGCCGGGGAGGTAGTCGAGCACGGCGTCCACAAGGTATTGCACGCCCTTATTTTTGAATGCCGACCCGCCGACGACCGGCACAAATTTGTTGGCGATCGTCTGCCGCCGGATCGCCGCCTTGAGGATTTCCTTCGAGATCGGCTTCTCCTCGAGGAAGAGCTCGCCGACCTCCTCGTCGAGATCGCACATCTGCGAGACGAGATCCGCATAGGCGTTCTTTGCGGTGTCCACGAGTTCGGCCGGAATTTCCTGCACCTCATAGACCGAGCCCATGCTGTCGTCGTCGAGGTAGATGATCGCCTTGTGGTTGATGACGTCAATCTGGCCCTTGAGGTAGTCCTCCCTGCCGATCGGGATGAGGATCGGCCAGGCGTTCGCGCCGAGCTTCGTGCGCATGCTCTGAACCGCCGCCTCGAAGTCCGCGCCCGTGCGGTCCATCTTGTTGACGAACGCGATGCGCGGGACGCCGTATTTTGTCGCCTGCCGCCAGACGGTTTCCGACTGCGGCTGCACGCCGGCGACCCCGCAGAAGACGGCGATCGCGCCGTCGAGGACGCGGAGCGAGCGCTCGACCTCGGCCGTGAAATCCACGTGACCAGGAGTGTCAATAATGTTCACCCGCATCTTGATCCCCTCGTAGGCCTTGTAGATCCCCTCCTCCTTGCGCTGCATCCACGCGCAGGTCGTGGCGGCCGAGGTGATCGTGATCCCGCGCTCGCGCTCCTGCTCCATCCAGTCGGTGACCGTCGTCCCCTCGTGGACCTCGCCGATCTTGTGGATCATGCCGGTGTAAAAAAGAATGCGCTCGGTCAGCGTGGTCTTGCCGGCGTCGATGTGGGCGGCGATGCCGATGTTGCGTGTGCGCTCGAGCGGGTAGGCGCGGTTGGGTGAGTTCGGATTTGCGGACATGGTATAGGATTTTTCTTGCCCCGCTGACCGGCGGAATTCCATGGAGGGCGCAAATCGCCCCCCGTCGAGGAACCGCCGAAAGTCACGGGAAGCGGGAATTTAGACGACCGGCCGACAGACTCAATAAAAAACCGCGCGCCGGATCGGATTTCAGGCGGACGACAAACAAGCCGGGCGATCGCGCGCGGACGGTCAGGAAACCGCCGCGGCGGGTTTTTCATGCGAGCACCCGGAGTTGATCGAGACCCCCGGGTTCGCGTCGGACTTTTCGACGAGGCGGTTTTCGACGAGGTAGTTTTCCAGCTCCTCCCCGCCAATGTCGGCGAGCATGGAGCCATTGACGACCACGCAGGGGGAAAGCGGCTGACCGCTCATCCGCTCCATCTCGGAGCGAAATTCCGGATTCAAAATGATGTCCTTCTCCTGGTAGGGCAGCGAGTATTTCGCAAGGGCGGCGCGGACGCCGCGGCTCCATCCGCAGTTGGTTTTCAGGTAGGCTGTGATTTCGGGTTGGTTTGTCATGGTGTGTGGCTTCAAGCGGACGCACAACTTAGAGGGTTTTTGACATGCGTCAACATTTTCCCATCACGGGTTGGCGGGAGTTTTTGCCGAAAGCAGTCGAAAATCTCCCTTGGCGTCGCGGTAGAATCCGCGGAGGAGAACTCGGGACTGCGGGTTGTCGTGGTCAATGCGGGCGGAGAGTTCGAGGTCGTTTTTTGTCCAGCCTGGGGCGATGACGCGGCCGCTGTGATCGATGACCTCGTCGGCGGGTCGGGTGAGTCGGGAGTATTTGGCATCGGAAAGCCTCAGGGCATCGAGGCCTTTTTTGTTATAGAGCGAGATCCACCAGGCGCCAAACGAGTCGGGAGCGGACGACGGGGAAATTTCGAATGTGATGTCGTCGGCTATGGCGACCCCGCCCTTGAGGTCGAGCCCGTAGAGTGCGGCGATTTCTGCGCGGGAAGTGAGAAAGCCGGCGAGATACGAGCGGAGGACTTTTTGGAGCCGTGCGTCGGATTTTGCGCCACCGTAGATTCCGAGTTCGATGCCCTCCGGGTCGTTTGGATCGCCGTAGATGTTGAGTTCGATCCTGCGGTTCACGCGAAACGATTTGTAGGGGACGTTGCGGAACTCGCCACTCGGAATCGTGGTCGCGGGGATTTCGACGAGCGATTTGATTTCATCGTGCATGCGCAGGTCGTTGGCGAGGACGCGCCACGACGGGAGGTCGCCCTTCCGGTGGATATCGGTGAAGAGGACCCCGATGTCGGCCTCGTCGCGGATGCGAACGACCTCGCTCTTCGGATACGTCCGCTCCTCGAATTCCTCCTGCAGCACGACCGAGTCGGGGGAGTTTTTTATGATCAGCCCGCGGACCGTGCGCCCGTCTTTGAGGACAATGGTATCCGGGGCGCGGAACGAGTCGTCAACGGCGACGGACGCCGCGACGCAGGCGACGAGTGTCGCGAAGATGAGGAAGGCTTTGCGGATCATCGCTGCACAATGCCGCCCCGACCGGAAAAATTGCAAGCCAATCGGGATTGGGTTTGATTCGCCTGACGGGAAAGGCGAGCGTAGGCGGCGGTATGAGCGAGAAAATGTGCGGTTCCAATTCCACCGGCATGAGTTCCCCGATTTCGGCTGGTGCCGCAATAAAAGGTTTGGGAGTGTGCGGGGCGGCGACCACGGCGGACGAGTTGGGGGGGCTCGGGCTTGGCTGGTATTATAACTGGCGACCGGCTCAAAAAATCGGCCCCGTGGCGGGAGCGGAATTTGTCCCGATGTTTTGGAGCGACCTCGACGTGACCGGGGAGAATCTCGACGCGGTCGGTCGCAGCGGGGCCACTCATGTACTGGGCTTCAACGAGCCGGACATGAACGGACAGGCGAACATGTCCCCGGAGGCATGCCTTGCGCTTTGGCCGCGGCTGATGGCGCTCGGGCAGCGGCTTGGCAGCCCGGCACCGGCGGATTCGAGGTGGATGGAAAAATTTCTTCCCGAGGCGATCCGGCGCGGCCTGCGGGTGGATTTCATCTGCCTGCACCGGTATCCGGACATCAGCGATCCGGAGGCCGCCGACAAGGTTGGGGCGATGCTTGAGGACGCGCACCGCAGATACGGCCTGCCGGTATGGCTTACCGAATGCGGTGCGGCAGATGTCTCGGCGTGGCGTCAGCCGCAGCTCGCCAAGCCGACGCGCGCGATGGCCCGACGCTTTTTGAAAAACCTCCGTGCCGTGCTCGCAAGGCTTCCGTTTGTCGAGAGGTATGCGTGGTTTGCCGACCGGGTCGGCGACGAATACTCCCTCGGCACGATCTTCGCGCCCGGTGCCGCCCGGATCACCCCGTTCGGAAAACTCTACCGCGACGCCTGATCCGTTCCAGCCGCGCGGTGTTCCATGAACCAAGCGTAGGCGTTGCGGATCCCGTCACGAAGGGGGATTTTTGGTTTCCAGCCGAGCGCAAACAGCTTTGTCATGTCGAGCAGCTTGCGCGGCGTGCCGTCGGGTTTCGACGTGTCAAAGACGAGCTCCCCACGGTATTCGAGCACCTCGCAAACCGTCTCGGCGAGCTCGCGGATCGTCACGTCTTCGCCGCAGCCGATGTTGATGACCTCCGGCGAGTCGTAGTTTTCCAGGAGGAAAACGCAGGCGTCGGCTAGGTCGTCCACATGGAGGAACTCCCTGCGCGGGCAGCCGGTCCCCCAGATCGGGACATCCTTCGCGCCCGCAAGCTTCGCCTCATGGACCTTGCGGATCAGCGCGGGCAGCACGTGCGACGTGTGCGGATCGAAATTGTCGTTCGGGCCGTAGAGGTTCGTCGGCATCGCGGAAAGAAAGTTTTTCCCGTATTCCCGCGCGTAGGCTTGGCAGAGCTTGATGCCGGCAATTTTTGCCAACGCGTAGGCGTCGTTTGTCGGCTCGAGCGCGCCGGTGAGCAGCGCAGACTCGGGGATCGGCTGCGGCGCAAGCTTCGGGTAAATGCACGAGCTTCCAAGGAACAGGAGCTTCGTCACACCGTTTTCCGCCGCCGCCCGGATCAGGTTGTTTTGGATCGTCAGGTTGTCGAGCAGGAACTCGACCGGCTTCTCGAAGTTCGCAATGATCCCGCCAACCCGCGCGGCCGCGTCCACAACGACATCCGGCCGCTCGGACCGGAAAAACTGCTCGACCGCCGACCGGTCGAAGAGGTCGAGCTCGGACCGCGCGCGCACAACCACGTTCTCATACCCGCCCGCCCGCAGCCGCCGCACGACCGCGCTCCCAGCCATCCCACGGTGCCCGGCGACAAAAATTTTCGAGGGAATCTCCATGCCGCGACAGTATCCGCCCGCGCCGACGGAATGGAAGCCGGAATTCCGCCCTACATCTGGCTCCGCCGCTGGCATCCGATCCATGCGGCGAAAAGCCCGATGACGATGTGCGAACAGAGCACCCACCAGCAGAGCGACTCCGCAGCAAGCGCGGTCGGCACGATCATCTGGACGATGTCGTAGTAGCGGTCGCCGCGCAGCGTCTGCAGCACGCCCGACCAGCTCCAGAACGCCGCGACAAACGGGCGGACGACACCGCCGATCACGTCGGGCAGCGCGAGGACCGCACCGGAGAGCGGGAGCTGGAAGCCGACGAGGTAGATCGAGACGAGCGACGCCTGCTCGGCCGAGCCAAGGAACCCGGAGACCGCAAGGCAGACCGACGTCATCGCGGCGTTGACCAGAATCAGGAAGACGAGCTGCCGGCCGAGGTCGCCCGGAAACCCGCACACATAATGCACGAAGATCCCCATCCACAGCGACTGCGCGACGACCAGGATCCCGAGGAATACCGCCTTCGACGCGACGTAGCTCATCGGGCTGAGCCCGGAGAGCTTCTCCTTCTCAAAAATCAGGCGCTCGGCGGCGATCTCGCGCCCCGAGTTGTTCGCGCCCATCAGCGTAAGGAGGACGACCTGAAACATGACGATCCCCGAAACCAGGCTCCCGATCTTGCTCGACTGGACGAGAAAATCTTTCGCCTCCTTCGCCTGCTCGACCATGCCGAGCTCGATGCCCATGGACTGGTTCTTGATCGCGGGCAGCCCGTTCCATGCGAAGATTGCAACGAGCAGGGGAAACCCAAAAACCAGCCCGAGCTGGAGCGCAAGCTGCCCGCGCGCGCGGAAAAAAATCCTGATCCGCCGGGAGAGGAGTGTGATGAACTGGCTGGCTGCGCCGGGGATCGGCAGTGCCGCTGCGGGTGGCGGGGGCGCGGGCACGATCTCCTGGGTTTCCTCGGGCTTGCGGGCGGCGCTGTCGAAGCTGATCCGCGGATCTCCGCCCGACTCCCCAAATGCGTGGCGGTGCTTTTTCCACGACTGCGCCCACTCCTTTGCCGAGCGGCGTTCGAGCTGGGAAAAAAGGTCCTGCGCGTCGGTCGTCCGAAAGTAGTGGGTGAGGAAGTTTGCCGGCCCGTGGTAGGCAACCACCCCCTGAAAAAGCACGAGCACCGAATCGTAGAGTTCGATGTGGCGGAGGCTGTGCGTGACCGTGAGCACCGTGCGCCCCTCGGTGCGCGAAAGCCCGTGCAGAAGCCGCACGATCTCGTCCTCCGACTGCGGGTCGAGCCCGCTCGTCACCTCGTCGCAAAGCAGCATGGCCGGCTTGCTGACCAGTTCCATCGCGAGCGCCAGCCTGCGACGCTGACCGCCCGAGAGCACACTCACCGTCCGGTCATGAAATTCGCCCATGCCCACCTCCCCAAGCACCTCATCCACCGCTCCGTCGAGCGCGGCGGATGACATCCCTCCGACGCGTAGGCGCATCGCGTAGCGGGCGCACTCTCCGACGGTCAGCTCCTCATGCGCGATTCCAAACTGCGGGACATACCCGATCTCCGAGGGCAAAAAATCCTCCTCCGAGACGTTCCGGCGGTTCCAGAAAATCTCGCCATCCTCTTCGCCGGGCGCGATCCCGGCGATCACTTTAAGAAGCGTGCTCTTCCCGCAGCCCGACGGGCCGATGATCGCACCGAAATGCCGCTTCGGGAATGCCGCCGTGACATCGGCCAGCAGGGGATGCACATCCTCCCCGCTCCCGACAAACAATGTGACGTCTTTGAGTTCGAGCACGCCGCAAACCATGCAACCCCGCGCGACGGATGACAACGCAAAACCTCCACATTGATCTTTGTTGGAGGCGGCCTGCTCGCGGGGCTTGAAGGAGGACCGCGTGGACGGGCATATTTTCATTAGCGTGCTCGCCTACCACCTGCTGTGCTGGGTGCGCCGCAAGCTCGAACCCCTCGGCGACATGCGCAACGGGATCACCCTGCGCCACCTGCTCGGCATCCACAGCCTCACGACGATCTCGCTGCCTCTGGTGGACGGTCGGATTATCGCATTTCCACTGAGGTCAGGATGTCTGAACTTCAGCCCGACCGCGTGGCGTTCAGGTCAGCGACGGTGCCACGAGCCGGAACCGCCGCGGGCTCCGTGCCATGAGCCCGAGCCGCCGCCCCACGAGGCCGACCCGCCGCGCCAGCCCGTGGCACTGCCGCTGCCGCGATTCCATGAGGCCGACCCACCGCGCCAGCCTTGCACATTTCCCGAGCCACCACGCCAGCCCGGATTGCACGTTGTATTCCAACCCGGACCCCGGTTCCAGCCCGGACCACGATAGACAGATCCGCCGTAAAAGCCGGCTCCGCCCCAGCCAGCGACCGGGAAACCCGGCCCGCAGTAGCCGGGGTCGGGCGTGATCGGTCCGACTGGTCCGTAAAATCCGGCGCAGCCGGTGAATGACAGCAGGGCCGCGAGACCGAGCGCGATGGGGGAGAAGATTTTCATGGCTGCGTTTGGTGCGTGTTAGGGTTTTGTGACCGATTGGAATGGGATCTCGCGGGCGTTGGCCGGTGGACGGAACACGAAGTCGCCCGGCCGAAGCCCGGGATGAAGATTCCATTTGGAAAATTCGACGATCACCCTTGGGCGGTTCGGGCGTTCGGTATAGGTGACGGCGAGGAGGACCGGCAGCGCGCGCTTTCCTGACTCGATCCAGATCTCCCAGTCCGCGCCGTCCGCCCGGAACGCGAGGTGGTCACAGAGCACGCCATCGATCAAGACGGTTCCGACAAACATCCCACCGGACACATCGGCCGACATCGCCTTGTAGGGATCGGAAAACAGGAGGCCTGCCGCAGCGAGACGGATGCCAGTTTCCCGCTCGAGTGCTGGAAGTGCCGCGTCGATCGTCGGGGGGGCTTTCGTGACCGACCAGACACCGGTGCCCGGCGCAAACGCGGCCACGACCGCGCCGTCGTAGTATAGATCAAAGTGCGGCGCCCCGCCCGCAAACCGGACGCGGAGCTTGTCCGGGCGCTTGAGCGCGACGTCGGCGGAGCTGAGAAGTGTGAGCGACTGCCCGTTTTTCGCGGGGACCTCCGAGATGGACCGCGAATGGAACGTGAACGCCTTGGCTGCGGCCAGCGTGTCGCCCGTCCTCTTAAGCGCAGCCAGCGCGCGGGAGTCTGGCTGTCCGGCAAGGACGGCGCAGGGAGCGAGCAGCGCGGCGGCGCAGAGGGCGGGAAGAATCTGATGCGGGAGGAATTTCATGGATGTGCGGGATAGACGGGATGGACGTTCGGCACGCCGAACGTTTGATGGACCATGGGATC
>DYRS01000002.1:0-43260 GCA_020718585.1 Chthoniobacter flavus | reverse complement strand
CGGGATAGACGGGATGGACGTTCGGCACGCCGAACGTTTGATGGACCATGGGATCATGCCACCGGACCGGCTTCCGCGCAAGCCGGGTTTGGCGCAATTTTGTGAATCTGAACTGGCAAACATCCAAGTGATTCTCCATAATTTGCACGCGCCGCGCGAATGTCCGCGCCGCTCTTCATCCATGAAAAAAATTCTCACCATCGTCGCGCTTGTCGCCGCCGCCTCCGGGCCGCTGTCGGCCGACGTCAAACTTCCCGCAATCATCTCCGACCACATGGTACTGGAGCGCTCCGCGAAAGTTCCGCTCTGGGGCTGGGCTGATCCGGGCGAGGATGTCAAAATTTCCCTGAACGGCACTTCCGCCGCCGCCAAGGCCGACGCCGAAGGGAAGTGGATCGCAGTTCTTGACCTGAAGGATTCCCCGCCGGGGCCGTTTGAAATGTCGGTCGAGGGGAAGAATAAAATCTCGCTTGCCGACGTCCTCGTCGGCGAGGTCTGGATCGCCTCCGGCCAGTCGAACATGGAATTGAGACTCAGGAACACCCGCGATGCCGAACAGGAAATCGCGTCCTCCGCAAACCCGTTTCTCCGGCAGTTCCTGGTGGAAAAAAACACCTCGGCAACCCCGCTCGACGAGCTCAAGGGAAGGTGGACGGTCGCCGGACCGGAGACGGCCGGCGACTTCAGCGCGGTCGGGTATTATTTTGGTAAAAGCCTTCAGAGCGAGGTCAAGGTTCCGGTCGGGATCGTGAATTCGTCGTGGGGAGGAACCCCCTCCGAGGCATGGACGAGCCTGGAGGCACTCGACTCGGATCCCGATCTCAAGGCCGCCTCCGAACGCATCCGGAAGCAGATCGCGGAATACCCGGGTCTCGCGAAGGCGGAGCAAGAGTTTCCTCCCGTCGCTGCGGAAAAGCGGGCCGCCGCTCCCAAACCTCCCGCCGGCACTCCCCCGGGCCCGCAGGATACTGCGGGCTTTCTCTATAACGCCATGATCCACCCGATCATCAATTACGCGATCAGCGGAGCCATCTGGTATCAGGGCGAGAGCAATGCCGGGCGCGCGATCCAATACCGCAAGGCGTTCCCCCTCCTCATCTCCGACTGGCGAAAGCAGTGGGGACGTGGAGATTTTCCGTTCTACTTCTGCCAGCTCGCCAACTTTATGCCGAAAAATCCGGAGCCCGAGGAATGCGGATGGGCGGAGCTCCGCGAGGCCCAATCCCTAACCCTCGCCCTCCCCGCCACCGGCCAGGCCGTCCTCATTGATATCGGCGAGTCCGGCAATATCCACCCCCGAAACAAAAAATCCGTCGGCGAGCGACTGGCGCGCATTGCGCTCGCCAAGGAACACGGGAAAAAGATCGCCTTCTCCGGCCCGGTCTTCGATTCCATGAAAATCGAAAATGGCACGGCAACGGTCACATTCCGACACACCGACGGTGGGCTCGCCGCCTCCCCGCTCCCTGAAAAATACGATGTCAAATCGCAAACCGGAGAGTCGGCACCGCTCGTGCGCAACTCTCCCAACAGCCAGCTCGAAGGCTTCGCAATCTGCGGCCAGGACAAAAAATGGTTCTGGGCGGACGCCAAGATCGAGGGCGACGCGGTCGTCGTCCGGTCGGACAAAGTTCCGTCTCCGGTCGCCGTGCGCTACGCATGGGCGCAGAACCCGACCTGCAACCTCGCCAACGGTGCCGGGCTTCCTGCCTCACCGTTCCGCACCGACGACTTTCCTGCGGTGACTGCCCAAGGGAAATACTAGCCGGATCCCGCCTGTGAACAACTTGCGAAAAACTCCTAGCTCCCCAAAGAACCTGTTCACAGCAAGATTGTGAATCCCTCCGGAACACGCTGCGGAATCGGATGACATTAAGCGAAATTCGGCGGTCACTCGAACGCCTCGGCACCGAGCCGACGCGCAGCCTCGGGCAGAACTTCCTGCACGACCAAAACCTCGCCCGCGCGATCGTCGCAGGACTCGATATCCGCCCCGGCGACCACATCGTCGAGATCGGCCCCGGGCTCGGCGCGCTCACCGCCCACCTCGCGCGCCCGGACGTCCGCCTCACGCTTGTGGAAAAAGACGGACGCCTCGCCGCGTATCTTTCGGAGAAATTCGCCACGCCGGACATCCGGGTCGTGCATGCGGACGCCTTGGATCTCGACCTGCGCGAGCTCTGGGGCCGGGGTCCGGTGAAGGTCGTCGGGAACCTTCCGTATTACGTCTCGACCCCGCTGATCGCAAAGTTCACCTCCGCCCTCTCGCCCGCTTCCCGCCTTGTTCTCACGCTTCAGCTCGAGCTCGCGCTGCGCCTGAATGCCGCGCCGCGCACAAAGGCCTACGGAGCGATGACCGTGTGCGTGAACCGGCGGTGGCGGACGTCGCTCCTGCGCCGCCTGCCCGCCTCGGTTTTCTTCCCCGTGCCGAAGGTGGACTCGGCGGTCGTCGCGCTCGACCGCCGGCCGACAGCCGACGTGTGCCCGCTTGACGAGCCTGACTTCGATTCGCTCGTGCGCCGCGGGTTTTCCGAGCGCCGCAAGCAACTCCGCAACCTCCTGCCCGAGCTCAAGCCGACCTGGCCGCAGCTCGTCACCGCGCTCAGCGTCCCCGAGACGGTTCGCGCCGAGGAACTCGCGCTCGCGCAATGGGAATTCCTCGCCCGGCTCCGCCGCCCGGCCCTCGCCCAGTCGGGAGCCGAGATGTTCGACGTCGTGGATGCCTCCGACCGGGTGCTGCGTGCGGAACCCCGCGATTTTGTGCATGTGAATAATTTGCGCCACCGCGCCGTCCACATGATCCTCTCGAACCGCGCCGGCGAGATCCTCCTTCAAAAGCGCTCGATCTGGAAGGACCGCAACCCCGGGCTCTGGGATGCCTCGGCCGCCGGGCATGTGGACAGCGGCGAGGACTATCCCGAAGCCGCCGCGCGCGAGCTCCGCGAGGAGCTCGGCGTCGCCTGCCCGCCGCTCGTGCGCATCGGAAAACTCACCCCCTGCGAGCAGACCGGCCACGAATTCATCGAGGTTTACACCGGCTCCCACGAGGGACCGTTTTTTCCCGCCCCGTTGGAGGTCGAGACCGTCGCGTTCTTCCCCGCTCAGCAGGTGTTCGAGTGGGTTGCATCCTCTCCAAGCGACTTCAGCCCGGTCTTCCTCCTCTGCCTCGGCCTCCTGAAAAATCCTGCCGCTCCGTGATTGGCAAGCCGGTGATTTCTCGATAAATGATGATGCATCACTGATGAGCTCCCCCACTGCAACCGCTAGGGAGATTCCGCTGGTCCACACAGCACCGGGATCTCCGGTTCACGATCTCCTTGCTTCCACATGCAACGAGGAAAGCGATGAGCTGGCGCGCGCGATGTGGGGCGACTTCCGCACCGAGCTGCTCCCGACGCTCGAATCTCTCGGCTCGCTCGCCGACGCCACCGCCCTCAAAGCCCACCTCCACTCGATCCGCGGAACCAGCGCCCAGTTCGGGCTCTTCCTCCTCGAAGTTTTTCTTTTCGCGTGGGAAAAAAAGGAACCCGATCCGCTTGGTGCCCGGGAGCACTACCTTCCGGGCGCGCTCGTGATCGCCCGGCTTTCGCTCGATGCGATCGAGAACGACCTCCCGCACCTCCGGTCGCTCCCGGCATGATCGCTTCCGTCCGTTTCGCCCGCCAGTGACATCATGGACTACCTCACATTTGTCTGGTCCTTCCTTCTCGCCCTCTGCGCGATTGTCTGCCTGATCCCGAACCGGCATCCGGGCGGGCGGGAATGGAAATGGCTGGGCGGCGCGCTGATCTGCGCCGCTGCGCTGCGAAGCTGGCAGCTCATCTGGTGCGGCCAGCCCGAACCCGCCGCGCTCGCCCTGGCTCCCTTCCTTCTCGTCGTCCTTACCTCGGCGCTTGCGATTCTAGCCGCCGCAGCGTTTTCCAGCGGCGCAATCCCCCGCCTCCTTGCCGGAGCACCCGTCGTCATCGGAGCATATCTCTGGCTCGCCCCTCCGGCGTCCGGCGTCATGGCGTCCGCCCACTGGACGGTGTGGATGCCAGGGTTCCTCTGTGCCGCGCTGTCTCTCCTCATGGTCTCCCGGCGCGAAGGCGGGGAGGCACGGGAGGCATCCCGCCTGCTTGCCGCCGGGCTCGCGATTCTGGCGGCGCTCAAGCCGATGCCCTCGGTCTACCTCACATCCAGCCAGATCGAGGGCGAGACCCTCCGCTCGATGCTCACGAGCACAAGCCTCCTGTGGATCGTCGTCACCACGATCGGATGCGCGTTCGCAATCGCTGGCGCGTGGATCACCTACCGGCTCGGCCGACGCGCCGCCTTCCCGGTCATGGACCGCCGCACCGGCATCCGCCGCGGCTGGATTTTTGCCACCCTCCTCGGCTCGGTGCTCACCGCCGGTTGGCCGCTCACCGATTTTTCCAGCAACCGGACCGACCGGGAATGGCGGAGCCAGCTTGCCCAAGAGGCCCAGCTCGCCGCCGCCGCCATCGACCCGCACATCTTCGAGAGCCGCCTTTCTGCCTCGGCTGCCGACGTCTCGCTGCCAGCCTACTCAGAAATCAAACACCGGCTCGGTCTCATCACAAAGGCTGGCGACGGCTACCGGTTCGCCTACCTCGTCGGAATGCGCAACGGCCAAGTCGTCTTTCTCGCCGACAGCGAACCGCTCGGCTCGATTGACGAGTCGGTCGCGGGCGACGTCTATGACGATGCGTTTGAGAACCTGATAAAGGCGTTCGGGACCGGCTCCCCGGTCACCACAGGCCCCGACACCGACCGTTGGGGCACATGGGTCAGCGGGTATGCCCCGGTGCCAAACGCCGCTCTAAACGGCCACCCGGTATTCCTCGGCCTCGACCGCACGGCCGCACACTGGAGCCGCGACCTCGCCCGCCTTCGCCAGGAAAAGATGCTCGCGACGCTCGTCTTCGCGATCTTTATCGTCGGCTCGTTTGCGATCAACTACATCGCCCTCGAAGCAAAAGCCCGCCAGGCCGCCTCCGAAGACCGCCTCCGACTTTCCCTCCAGGGCGCGAACCTCGCGTCATGGGAGATGGACATCCCGTCACGCACGATCTCGCTCGACCGCGCATGGGCGCGCATGGCCGGTGACGGCGCGGGTGCCACCCTTCTCGCGTGCGACCAGTTCCTCTCCCAGGTGCATCCCGACGACCGCGACGCCGCAACGAGCTGGTTTTTCGGGATTTGTGACGGCTCCTCCGAAAACATAGAATCCGAATTCCGCATCGCCCGCCCGGGCGGCGGATTCACCTGGGTGCTCAACCGCGGGCGAGTGATCCAGCGCGGACCGCAGGGCGCAAACCTTCGGGCGGCCGGACTCCTCCTCGATATCTCCCAGCGGAAAAAAACCGAACTCGAGCTCGAGCACCAGCGCGAGGAATCGAAGCGTCTCGCCCTCGTCGCCGAAAGCACCACCAACAGCGTCATCATCGCGTCAAAGGCGGGCGTCATCGAATGGGTGAACTCCGGGTTCACCCGCATCACCGGGTTCACACTCGACGAAATCCGCGGCAAACGGCCGGGCGTTTTTCTCCAGGGGCCGGATACCGACAAGGACGTCGTCGCCCGGATGCGCCAGGGCATTGCCGACGCGACCGGGTTCCACGAGACCGTCCTCAACTTTTCCAAATCGGGCGTGCCCTACTGGGTCGCAATCGAATGCCAAGTGCTCCGGGACGTGGACGGCAACCTGAGCGGGTTTATGGCGATCGAGAACGACGTGACCGCCCGGATCGAGGCCGAGCGGGCGCTCGATAACCAGCGGCATCGCCTCCAGCGGATCAATGCCGCGCTCCTCGAGCTCGGCGACAGCTACGACAAAAACATCATGCGCCTGACCGCGCTCGCGGGCTGGATCTTCGGTGCCGACCGCGCGGTTTACAACAGGCTCGAGGGCGACCGTCTCGTCGCGCACGGGTGCTTCGGAACCCCCGAAAACTACCCGCAAAGCCGCCAGGCATCGGGCAGCCTCTGCTTCGATGTCATCCGCAGCGACGAGCATTTCCTCCTGCTCGAAGGCTCCGCCCCCGACCGGTCGGCCGATCCCCGGCTTGAGGATTTCCAGACCTTTGTCGGCCAGGGAGTGGATCTCGCAGGCGACATCATCGGGTCGATCGGACTGTTTTTCAACAAGCCGTTCAGCCTGAGCCACGACCTCCGCGACTGCCTCTCGATCATCGCCCAGGCGGTCGGCCGCGAGGAACTCCTCCAGCAGAACCGGCTCCGCCTCGATGCGCTCGCCGCGCGCGAGGCGACCCAGAGGAGCCGGTTCTCGACGCTCCTGCAAAATATGGACGACGCAGTGCTCGTCGAAAATTCGAAGCGCATCATCACGTTTGCAAACCCGGCGTTCGAAAAGATGTTCGGAGTCTCGGCCCGCGCGATCCAGGGCCTGCACTGCGACGCGCTCGCCACCAGGACATCTCCCATGTTCTGCGATTCCGCCGGGTTTCTGAACTCGATCGCCGAATCGCTCACCGAGGGCAAATCCTGCACCGGGATGATTTTTGAGATGATCGACGGACGCCACCTCGCACGCGACTTTGTGCCGATCGTGGACAAGGGGGTCCGCTACGGCTACCTCTGGCAGTATCGCGATATCTCCCAGCAGAGGAAAAGCCAGATCCTCCTCGAAGCGATCGCCGATGTCGGGCAGCGCGTGCTGAGCTCCCCGCTCAACACGCCGGAAGCCTGGGAGAAACTCACCGCCCTGCTCGGTGAAAAAGTCGGAGTGGACCGCGTCCGCGTCCTCCACTTTTTTCAGGGCAGGACGATTTCCCCCTCGAGCTTCGACGTCGTCGCCGAATGGCACCGCACCGGAGAGGCGTCGGTCCCGCAGTCGCAGGAATTCTGGAACCTCCTCGATTCGAGCGGGATTCTCACCGGCTGGGTCACCAAGCTTTCGCGCGGGAAAAGAGTGCTCGAATGCGGCTCCGACGACGCCGCCTCCGTCCTCAAGGCGATGGGCACAAAGTCGCTTCTCTACCTGCCGCTCTTCGTCAAGGGCCAGTTCTGGGGTGCGGTTGAGCTCCACCACGCGCACATACCCTACGCGTGGCAGGAGGAGGAGATCACGCTGCTCGAGACTGCCGCCAGCCTCATCAGCTCGCGCCTCGACCTCCAGCGCTCGGAAGATGCGCTCATCTCCGCAAAGGAGGCTGCCGACGCGGCCAGCCGCGCGAAGAGCACGTTCCTCGCCACGATGAGCCACGAGATCCGAACCCCTCTCAATGCGGTCATCGGCATGTCATCGCTCCTCATGGAGACCGACCTCGAGCCGCAGCAGCGGGACTACGCGGGCACCGTCACCACCTCCGCCGAGACCCTCCTCGACCTCATCAACGACATCCTCGACTACTCGAAAATCGAGGCCGGCCGGATCGAGATCGAGCACGCCCCGTTCGACCTCGCGGAGATCCTCGTCGAGCCGCTCGAGATCCTCGCCCGCCCGGCCGGAGAGAAAAAAATCGAGCTCTCGTATTCGCTCGACCATTCGCTTTCGCAGTCGGTGATCGGCGACCGGACCCGGCTCAAGCAGATCCTTCTCAACCTGCTCTCGAATGCCGTGAAGTTCACCGCCGAGGGCGAGGTCTCGGTGCGCGCCGAGGCCGCCGGCAACTCGCGCATCCGGTTCCTGGTCCGCGACTCCGGCATCGGCATGAGCGACGAGGTCCAGGCCAGGCTCTTCCAGCCGTTCATGCAGGCCGACTCGTCGGTGACCCGCAAGTTCGGCGGCACCGGGCTCGGTCTCGCGATCAGCATGCGCCTAGTCAAGCTCATGCACGGGACGATCGCCGTCCGCAGCCGCCCGGGCGAGGGCACGACGTTTGAAATCGAAATCCCCCTGCCGCCGGGCGAACTCCCGCCCGCGCATTCCACCGCCCAGCTCGCGTCGCTCAAGGGCGCGCGCGCGCTCATCGTTGACGACAACCGCACGAACCGCCAGTTCCTCCGCGACCAGATCCGCGTCTGGGGGATGGTCGCCACCGAGGCCGACGGACCCACCGCCGCGCTCGAAACCCTTCAATCCGACGCCGGGTTCGACCTCCTCCTCCTCGATTACCAGATGCCCGACATGGATGGCATTGAGCTCGCACGGAAGATCCGGGCGATCCCGGACAAGGCGAATATTCCGGCCGTCCTTCTCAGCTCGATCGTCGAAAAGGCACCGCCGGGGGACGCCTACCTCTTCGCTGATGTCGTCACCAAGCCGCTCCGCCCGACCCACCTCTTCAAGGTCATCTCGAAGGTTCTCGGAATCAAAAAATCCTCCCCTCCGGCACCAGCATCTGCGGTTTCCGCGTCGCAGCACCCCGCGCGCGACCTCCGCGTGCTCGTCGCCGAGGACAACCCAACGAACCAGAAGGTGATCAAAATGATGCTCTCCCGCGTCGGAATCAAACCGACCATCGTCGCCAACGGGCTCGAGGCGGTGGACGCCGTCAAGGCGGGCACCTACGACCTCGTTTTGATGGATGTCCAGATGGCCGTGATGGACGGCCTCGTCGCCGCCGCGCTCATGCGAAAGTATTTCGGCGACCGCACCCGCCCGGAAATCATCGCGCTCACCGCCAACGCGTTTAAAGAGGACCGCGAGGCCTGCCTCGATGCCGGCATGGACGGCTACGTCGTCAAGCCGATCACCCTCGACCGCCTGAAGTCCGTCGTCGAGCGCGTCAGGGACCGGGTGTCCCAAGGCGATGAACTTTAAAAACATGATCACCGTCGTCATCGGCCACAGGAACCCGGACATGGACGCGATCTGCTCGGCGATCGCTTACGCCGAGCTGAAGACCGCCACCGGTGCCAAAAACGTGCTCGCAGCGCGCTGCGGGAACACAAACGAACGGATTGATTACGCGCTCGAAAAATTCGGGTTCGAGGCTCCTGTCTTTGTGAGCGATGTGCATCCCCGGGTCGAGGATGTGATGCAGCGCGAGGTCGTGAGCGCGCACTTCCGCAGCCCGATCTATGAGACGATGACCCGGATCAACGAGATGACGTTCCACGGGCTGCCGGTGGTGGACGACTCCCGGAGGTGCCTCGGCCTGATCTCCGGCTTCAAGCTCAGCCAATACCTTTTTCCGCCGCTCGACCGGATCAGCGCGGCCCGCGTGGTGGACGCCTCGCTGACTGACATCCGGGCGGCATTTCACGGCACGCTCCTCGCAGGGCCGGACGACACGGAGGTCCACCCGCACCACCTTGTCGTCGCCGCGATGCACACCACGACGTTCACCAAACGCCTCGACGAACTCGACCGAGGCTCGACCGTCCTCATCGTCGGCGACCGCTGGAACATCCAGCTCCTCTCGATCGAGGCCGGCGTCAGAGCACTCGTCATCACCAACAATTTTCCGCCAAACAAGGCCGTCCTCGCGGCCGCCGAGGCCCACGGCGTCGCGCTCATCTCCTCGCCCTACGACACCGCGACGACCGTTCTCCTCGCCCGCGCCGCCGTCTCGTCCGGAAAGCTGATCCAGCCCGATTTCACCAGCCTCCCGGCCGATATGCCGCTGCGCGAGGCGCAGTCCGACGTCGCGATGTCCGCGCAGTTCGCGTTTCCGGTGCTCGGACCGGACGGACGCCTCGAAGGGATCATCTCAAAAAGCGATTTCCTCAAGCCCGTGCCCCGACAGCTCGTGCTGATGGACCACAATGAGCTGAGCCAGGCGGTGAGCGGGGCGCACGAGATCCCGATCGTCGAGATCATCGACCACCACCGGATCGGCGTCGCGCCGACCCACCAGCCGATCCTTTTTCTCAACCGCCCGGTCGGCTCGACCTGCACGATCGTCGCCACCTGCTACCGGCAGGCCGGCGTCCCGATCACAAAAGATGTCGCCGGCCTCCTGATGTGCGGGATGATTTCGGACACGCTCAACCTGACCTCCCCGACGACGACCGATGTGGACCGCGAGATGATGGCCGAGCTCGCAGGCATCAGCGGGGTGAACCCGGCCGACCTCGCCGCGGAGATTTTCTCGGTCGGCTCGCCGCTCCTCACCATGGCGCCGACCCAGGCGATCACCGCCGACTGCAAGGAATACTCGGAGCAAGGCTACCGGTTCAGCGTCTCGCAGATCGAGGAGCTCACCTTCGCGCACCTCCCGGAAAAACGCGACGCGCTCGTCGCCTCGCTCGAGGCCTACCGCGCGGAGAACAACTACTTTTTCACGACCCTGCTCATCACCGACGTCAATTCGCAGAACTCGGTGCTCCTGCTCTGCGGCCCGCACAGCTTCACCCGCCTCATTGACTTCCCCGACGAGGGCGCGTGCGCATGGAAACTCGACGGCGTCGTCTCGCGCAAAAAACAGCTCCTCCCCTACCTCACCGGACTCGTCGCCCGCGTGGTCTGATCGGAACTTTCAGCTCCCCCTTCTTCGCGGACTGCACAGCAAAGGGGTCAACGACTTACGCTGATTTACTCCGATTTTAATCGCGGTTTTTCTTAAAATGAGGTGCGGTTTATCGATTTTTCTCCCGATATTCCCAACCCATAAGAAACTTGGATTAGATGCGGATGTGGATGTCGCGTTGGGGGAATGGGATTTCGATTCCGGCTGCGCGGAAGTCGCGTTCGATTCGAATGCGGAGGTCGCTTCCGACCCGGCGGGCGTCGGCGGTGTCGCCGAGTTCGATCCAGTAGTAGATTCTGAAAACGAGCGAGCTGTCGCCGAACGCCTCGAAGAAGACTCCCGGCTCGGGATCGCGCAGGATCTCCGGCTGCCGTGCGACCGCCGAGTCGAGTAGCGAGATTACATGGTCCACCGGCGATCCGTAGGCGGCACCGACGGTGAAATCGAACCGGTGGTGCAAGTCGGCGAGCGTCCAGTTGGTCACCTCTTTTTCGAGGAACGAGCTGTTGGGAACGAGGACCTCGACGCCGTCAAATTTGCGGATTCGCGAGCACCGGCTGCCGAGGTGGATGACTTGTCCGGTACTTCCGGCGACCTCGATGATGTCGCCGACTTTGATCTGGCGTTCGAGGAGGAGGATGATCCCGCTGATGAAGTTATTGATGAGGTTTTGGGCACCGAATCCGATGCCGATCGCGATCGCGCCGCCGAGAAATGCGAATGCGGTGAGCGGGATGTTCAGCCAGTTGAGCATCGTAAGGACGAGGAGTCCAGCGGCAGGGATGAAGAGGCTTTTTTCGAGGAGCAGGTGCTGGTCGTCAGCGATGCGGAAATTCCGGGACGCGCCGCGCGCGATCCATCGTGCGAAGACGCCGGCGAGGAGGAGGGCAAGGTAGAACCCGGCTGCGGCGAGCACCACCTTGCGGACGGTGATGCTGATCGTGCCGGAGGAAAAAATCTCGAACGACCAGACGGCGGCGGCGGCGGCGGCGAATTCCGCCCACGCGCGTCCGAACCGGCGTCCCGCGCTTTCCTCACCGAGCGTGGTCTGGAGCTCGTCGAGGAATTCCTCCTGCAGTGCGATCATCTGTTCGGTGCGCGAGATGAGGCTGCCGAGCGAGGCGGCCCTCTTCTGCTCGGCGGCAAGCGCGCGCTCGAGCAGCGCGCGCGTCGCGGGATCCACCGATCCCGTACGGATCTGCTTCTGCAAGGCGTCCGCGATTTCACGGGCCTCGATGAGCCTGCTGTCCATGCCCGGACGCCATTCCGTGAGCACTCGGATGCTTTCCTCCGCTTGGTTGATCGCATTTTTGAGTCCGGCGGGGGTCAATTCGGCGGCGAGGGATTTGACGGATTGCCAGTGGGCTTTTTCCGCCTCGGCGATGCTGAGCGCGCCCTGCATCACCGTAACGAGCCCCAGGGTTGAGGTGACAAGCTGGTCGGCTGCGCGTGATTTGTTGCCGTTCGCATCTGCGTTTTCCTTGAGGGCCGAGGCATCGGTGATCGCGCGCTTCTGGTCCCTGATCGCCGCCTTGGTCTCCTTGTCGAGCGCGGCGGATTCGGTCGAGGCCGCAGCGAGTTGTTTGTCCGCGCGGCGGGCTTCAATCTGGCGGTCGAACCCGCCGATCTTGAGCGTGCTCTGGAGTGCCGACTGCTCGACGAGCGCGTCCTTCAGGATGGATTCCTGTAGGTAGAGCTTCCACTTCCCGAAGAAGGCGGTCGCCGAGGCGGCGCGTTTTTTGAGCTCGGCAAGTTCGAGGTTGAGCGCGGCGCGAAACTTTGCCTCCTCGGTTTTTGCGGATGCCGCCTCCTCGGCGAGCTGGCGGGATTCGCGCTGGGCGTTTGCGTCGAGTGCTTGCTGCTGGGAGATAATTTTGCGGAGCGCCTCGATCTCGGCCTCGGTGCCGCGCGCGGCGAGCTTGTTCCGCCGGAGCACCTCGCGCATCTCGGCGGCCTCCTCCTCGTCGGCGGGGGGCGGCACGGCGGCTGGTGGCGCGCTTTTGTCGTCTAGCGCAACGAGGCCGGCTAGCAGGTCGGCGGCACTCTGGTAGGCACGGCGGATGTCTTTGTCGGCGGCGCGGAACTCATCGGCCCGCGACTCCGGGAGCCCGGCCTGCCGGAGTCGAGACTTCAGGGCGGCTTCGGCGTCCCACGCGGGCTCGGCGAGCTGCGCGCGCACCCATGCGAGCTGGTCGGTCATCGTCGGCTCCTTGTCGGTCGCCGTCCCAGCCGTCCCGCCAAATGGCTTCAGCACCGATTTGAGTCCCTGCGCCGGACAGGGAGGGGCAACCAAGAGGCAGGCGAAAATGGCGATGATCGAAAATCGTTTTGTCACGGCAGCATGGAATATCACTGACCCCTTCGGTGCTGCATTTTCAAGGTCAAAAAAAGAGAAAAATTCCCAAACCCTCTTTTTTGCCATGCACCCACCCGATCAGGTGGCCTTGACTCGCGGAACCGGGCCGCTACCCTGCGGCGAGATGACACCTTCACGCGACAGCGTCCACGACTCTTTGTATGGCTATCTTGCGGAGAAAGGGCTTCGCAGGACCGCCCAGCGAGACGCCGTCATTGCGGCTGCGTTCAGCACGAAGGAGCATTTCAGCGCGGAGGAACTCTACGTGATGGCGCGCCGGATGAACGATTCCGTATCGCGCGCAACCGTCTATCGCACGCTCCCCCTGCTGGTCGAAAGCGGGCTCCTCCGCGAACTCGACCTCGGCGGGAAAACCAAGGTCTATGATCCGAATTTTCTCGAACACCCGACCCACAACCACCTGGTTTGCTTGGATTGCAAAAAAATCATCGAATTCGAGGATCAAAATATAGAGCTTTTAGAAAATTGCATCACCCGCCGGCTCGGGTTTTCCCCGAAAAACAAGATGGTGAAAATCGAGGCGCGGTGCGACGAACTGAAGTTGCGCGGGTCGTGCTCGAGGCGTCCCGCAGAATCCGGAATCTAACAACTTATGTGGAAAGGCCGATTCAAACACGAGGCGTCCGACCTCCTGAAATCCTACGGACAATCCGTCACGACCGACTGGAGGCTCTACCGCGCGGACATTCGCGGGAGCATCGCGCACGCCCGCGCGCTGGCGGGAGCCGGGATTCTCACATCTGCTGAATTTGGCGAAATCGAAGCCGGCCTGAACGCGATCGGCTCGGACATCGCGTCGGGCGAGTTCGCGTTCAGCGAGGATCTCGAGGACGTTCACATGAACATCGAGGCCGAGCTTACCCGACGGATCGGAGCGGCGGGCGCGAAGCTGCACACCGCCCGCAGCCGGAACGACCAGGTCGCCCTGGATTTTCGCCTCCACCTGCTCGGCGCCTGCGGGGAGATCGCAGCGGGCCTGCGCGGCATCCAGCGCGCGCTGGTCGGGCTGGCGGGAAGGCATCCGTCGGCCGTGATGCCCGGCTACACGCACCTGCAACGCGCCCAGCCGGTGCTCTTCGCGCACCATCTACTCGCCTACGTCGAGATGTTCGCGCGCGATGCCGGCCGCATCGAAGACTGCGCGAAGCGCATGGATTCGATGCCGCTCGGCTCGGGAGCGATCGCCGGGTCCACGCTGGTCCTCGACCGTGAGGCGGTCGCCGCCGGGCTCGGGTTCTCGCGCGTCACAGCGAACAGCATGGACGCCGTCGCCGACCGGGACTTCGCATGCGAGCTGCTGGCCGCGCTCGCGATCCTCGGCATGCATGTCTCGAGGCTCAGCGAGGACATCATCCTCTGGGCATCGGCAGAATTCGGGTTCATCGAGCTTAGCGACCGGCACACGACCGGATCGAGCCTCATGCCGCAGAAAAAAAACCCGGACATCGCCGAACTCGCGCGCGGGAAAACCGGCCGCCTCTACGGCAATCTGATCGCCCTGCTCACGACGATGAAAGGCCTGCCGCTGACCTACAACCGCGACATGCAGGAGGATAAGGAAGGGGTCTTCGATTCTGTCGATACCGTGCTGTCCACGCTTGCGATTTTTTCGGAAATGCTGGCCGCCGCCAGCTTCCGCGAGGATCGCGCGCTCGCGGCCGCCTCCGACCCGCTTTTGCTGGCCACCGATCTGGCCGACCGCCTGGTCGCGGGCGGGGTGCCATTCCGGCAGGCCCACGAGATCATCGGGCGGCTGGTCGCGCGGGCGCACGAGCTCGGCACGCCGCTCGACCGGCTCGATCCCGGCGAGTTCCTCGCCGCCTCCCCGCTGCTGACCCCGGCGGTGGTCGCGGCAAATTTTGACATCGCCTCCGCGATGGCCGCCCGCCGGGCGACCGGTGCCCCGTCGCCGGAAAATGTCGCCCGCGAGATCGCGCGCTGGACCGCCCGCCTGGAATGAACCGGGCCACCAACCGTCCCGCCCGGCTTCGCGCGAAATCGCTTTCCCAATGAATCTGAAACGGTTTTTTGATTTCCGCGAGTCGCGCGACGAATCAAAGCCGATCCTCGAGCACATCGAGGACCTACGGTTCATGATCATGAAGATCGCGGCCGCGCTCGGCATCGCGATGATCGTCTGCTTCGTGTTCCGCGGCGAGATGTCGGCACTCGTCCAAGCGCCGTTCATGGCGGTGGATCCGGCGCGTGCCGCGAATATCCAATCGCTCGGGGTCGCCGACTCGTTCACGATTTCCCTCGAGCTAGCACTCTATGGCGGCCTCATCCTGTCGTTTCCGCTCGTGCTCCTCTTCCTGGCCGAATTCCTTCTCCCGGCGCTGACCCCGGAGGAAAAGCGGATGCTCTACCCGGCGGCGGTCGTCGGGTTCGGGCTGTTCCTCGGCGGTGCCGCGTTCGCATACTTCAAAGTCCTCCCGCAGGCACTCGACTTTTTTTTTAAGGACGCCCAGGCGATGCACTGGCAGCCGAGCTGGACGGTCCGCGAATACTATTCGTTCGCAACCCAGTTTGTGATCTCATTCGGCCTCGCGTTCGAGCTTCCGGTGGCGGTGCTGGTCCTCGTGAAGCTTGGCATAGTGGACTACGACATCCTCCGCCGGACGCGCACGTTCGCGGTTGTCATCATCTTTTTTCTTGCCGCTGTGATCACCCCGACCTCCGACATCGTGACTCTCCTCTTCATGGGCGCGCCGATGTATCTCCTCTACGAGATCTGCATCGCGATCTCGTGGTTCATGCGCAAGCCGGCCGCGCCGTAGCACAGACGCCACTCCCGAATCTCACAGCGGCAGGGTCTCATAGCCGACACAGAGATAAATCCCGAGCGGCTTGCCGTCCGGTCCGCTGATCGTCTTGAGCGGTGTGACTTCCGTAAACGCCGCCTGCACGGTTTGCGGGAGCTCGGAGCCGATATAGACGGCGTTCCTTCCCACATACGGATTCGCGCCTTTCTGCTCGGTGAAATACTCGTCCGTTCCCGACGCCTTCTCATCGAAATCGGCATACGACGGCCAGAGCGCGAACTGGTTTGAGATGTCGGGAGACTCGGAAACGAAGACCGACGGATGCGGTCCCGCGCCCGGGATGTGGTGGCCGAGCACGGCGGCGAGTTCGGGGGTTTCAGCGATGAAAAATCCGTCCTTCTCGGCTGCGGGAAGATCCCGGGCCGCCCCGCGAAACTCGTTGGCAACATCCTTCCACGACGTGGCCGCTGGAGCGAGGGCGAGGGCGGCGGTTGCCAGCGCGATCGCCGGCACCGCCCAGCCGGCGATGACCGCGCCGCGAAGCTTCGCGCACGCGATCGCGGCAAACCCGGCAAGCGGCACAAACCCAAGGCTGGCGGCCACGACCGCCGGGTCGCCGTGCAGAACAAGATACGCACACCACGCCCAGACCGCCGCGCACGAGGCGAGGAGGAATCCCGGCCGCGCATACCGGCCGGCAGAGCGAACGAGGAATACCAGTGCGACCGGGATGCCGAGCGCGATCGGAACCGAAAACGCGCGGAACAAATCCGCGAGGCTTCGAGCGGTCCGATCCGGACGGAACTCGACGAGCGACCGCCATGTGCCGCCCGCGACCGGCACCCATTCGAGCGACGCATTCCATGCGAGCGCCGGCCACAGCGCCAGCCCGACAAGCACCGCCATCGCCGCAGGCCCAATTAAGTCCGCGCGGCGGCGCGGGCTCGAAAGTGCGCCGACGAGCAGCGCGGCGGGAATCAGCGCAACCTCGTAGCGAAAGTTTACGCCCGCAGCAAAAAATCCCGCCGCCGCGAACCACGCCCACTGGCGGCCCTCCCATGCCATCCGCGCAAAGACCAGCCCGATCAGCGAAAAGAACAGCGCGGGCATCAGCGGCCCGACCTCGACGGCCGCCCGGTTGAAAACCGGCAGAGCGTTGAGCAGGAGCACGCACCACGAGCCGGTCGCCCGGTCGGAAATCCGTCTCACAAAAATCCATGCCGCCCAGCCGCAGAAAAATCCAAGAACCGGCCAGAACAGCCGCGCCGCAACAAACGGCTCGCCGAACGCCCGCACAAGGAACGCCGTCCCCGCCGGACCGTCGAAAAATCCCGGCGCAAGCCGCTGCGAACACATCCAATAATAGGCCTCGGACGGCGAAACGTCGCGCGTCCAGACCCAGGCGATTCGAAGGACTGTCGCAACGATGAGCACCGGAAAGAGGATTCGTGATTTCATGGTTTGGCAAGCGACGGGTGCTCCGCGCGGAGAACGGGAAATATCCTGCCGCCCCAGTGGCGCCAGCAGGCGTCAAGTCCGCGCACGACAAGGAGCGCGATTCCCGCGCCGAGAATGCACGAGACGAGCACGTCCGACGGCCAGTGCGAGCCGACGTAGATCCGGCTGTAGGAAACCAGTGCCGCCGGAAGGAATGCCAGCCAGCCCCACCGGCGGTAGAAGACCGTAACGACGGTGGCGATCGCAAAGTTGTTCGACGCATGTCCCGATGGGAACGACTTCCCGCGCGGCGCGGTGGCGTCCGGCCGCGACCACCCGACCTTGAGCGGCTTCCCCAGCGCCATGAACCTCGGGGTCGCCTTCGCAAGATCGAGCGTCCGCACGCCGACGAGAACCTCGTGCGGCCTCGGGCGCCCGACGATTTCCTTGAGCGAGTCAACGACGATCCCGTCGGTGATCCCGACCGCCAGCCCGGCCGCCACAAGCATCGCCCGCGCGCGGAATCCCCCGAAGACAAGCAATGCCAAGACGCCGAGCACAAGAAACGGCCACCAGAACGCCCAGCTCGAAGCCGCCGCCATCGCGAGGTCCGCCCACGAACCCGCCCACTGGTGGTTGATCAAATAGAATGCCTGCTCGTCCATGCGCCCGCGCATTCTGACTCCTCCGCCAGAAATGTGAAACCGGAAATCATATCTTGCGCGCGGGCGTCGGCCGCGTGCAATCTTCGCGCCCATGACCAGACACGACGGCCGGGCACCCGGCGAGCTTCGCAAAATTGAGATCCAGCCCGGGGTGGCACCGCACGCGCACGGTTCGGTGCTCATCGCATTCGGAAACACGCGGGTGATCTGCGCCGCAATGATCGAGGAGGGGGTGCCGCGGTGGATGAAGGACCAGGGGGTCACCGGCGGATGGCTCACCGCAGAATACTCGATGCTCCCGTATTCGACGACCAGCCGGAAGCCGCGCGACTCGTCGCGGGGGAGGCCGGACGGACGCGGGACCGAGATCCAGCGGCTCATCGGGCGCTCGCTCCGCGCGGTCGTAGACCTCGAAAAGCTCGGCCCGCGCACGCTCTGGGTGGACTGCGATGTCCTTCAGGCCGACGGCGGGACGCGCACGGCCGCGATCACCGGCGCGGCGGCCGCGATCGAGATCGCCTGCCTTTCGCTCGTCAAATCCGGCAAGCTCAAAGCCCTGCCGATAAAAAACCGCGTGGCCGCCGTGAGCGTCGGGATCGTGGGCGGCGAGGTCCTCGTGGATCTCGATTATGTCGAGGACAAGGACGCCGAGGTGGACATGAATGTCGTGATGACCGCAGCTGGCGACTTCGTCGAGGTCCAGGGGTCGGGCGAGGAATCCGTCTTCAGCCAGGCACAGCTCGACTCGATGCTCGCCGCCGCAAAAACCGGTATTGCCAACCTCCTGGATATTCAGAATTCTGCCCTCACCACCCTATGAAAAAAGCTCTCATCACCGGAATCACCGGGCAGGACGGCTCCTACCTCGCCGACCTCCTGCTCGCCAAAGGCTACGAGGTCCACGGGATCATCCGCCGCGCCAGCACGTTCAACACGAACCGGATCGACCACCTCTATCAGGATCCCCACGTCAACGGCGTGCGGCTGTTCCTCCACTACGGCGACCTCGCGGATTCGGTGAACCTCGTCAAGCTGATCTACGAGCTGAAGCCGGACGAGATTTTTCACCTCGGCGCGCAGAGCCATGTGCGCGTAAGCTTTGACATCCCGGAATACACGGCGGATGTCACCGGGGTCGGAACGATCCGGATCCTCGAGGCGATGCGCGAGTCCGGCGTCAAGAGCCGGTTCTACCAGGCGTCGAGCAGCGAGATGTTCGGCAAGGTTCAGGCCGTGCCGCAGACCGAGACCACCCCGTTCTGGCCGCGCAGCCCGTATGGTGTCGCCAAGGTTTTTTCCTACTGGGCGACCGTCAACTACCGCGAGAGCTACGGGATGCACGCAACGAACGGGATCCTCTTCAACCACGAAAGCCCGCGGCGCGGCGAGACATTCGTCACCCGCAAGATCACCCGCGCGGTCGCCGCAATCAAAACCGGACGCCAAAAAGAACTGTTCCTCGGCAACCTCGACGCCCGCCGCGACTGGGGCTACGCGCCCGAATACGTCGAGGGGATGTGGATGATGGTCCAGCAGGACAACCCGGACGACTACGTGCTCGCGACCAACGAGACCCACACCGTGCGCGAGTTCGTCGAGGAGGCGTTCGCACATGTGGACCTCGACTGGAAGGAATTTGTCAAGCACGACGCCCGCTACGAGCGCCCGGCAGAGGTCGAACTCCTCATCGGCGATCCCGCAAAGGCAAAACGCCAGATCGGATGGGAGCCGAAAACAAAATTCAAAGACCTCGTCCGGATCATGGTTGATGCCGACCTCGCCGAGCTGAAATAGCCGCCCCTGCCGTGGAATTTCCCGAAAAAAGACCAAGCCACCCCCCCGGAGCGCTTAACTCTCAAAGCCCGATTTGGCAGCGTCTTGACATGGAAATCACCGCTCTTCCAGCCTCAAACTATGGGCCAACGCTCTGGAAGGGTCGGCAAGCGATTTTGTAACTATTCAGGAGAATCCAGGCTCTCTGCTGCAATGCATCACCGCGATAATGTAAATCAGGTCATCTTCGATGGAATACAGGACTGCGTAGGGGAAGACATGAACAAGAACTCGACGAATCATCGTCTACGGAGTGGAGAACTGAACCAACGGGGATTCCCATCTCGTGAAAATTGAAGTTGGGGCGACGCGAACGCAGCGTCTCCGCTGCCTGCACGGATTCGGAGTCAATGGGATTGTGAGGAAACGCAGTGACGCGATTCTCGAAATCTCCTCCAACGAAAACGACATCGTGCTCGAATGATGGATCGCACCGGGCCTCAATATTTTGTCGCTGGCGGTTTTCCCCGCAGGGTGGGCGGGCAATTTCCGGTTCCGGGTAATCGGCGAGAGGATCGGATGGCCTGGCGATGAGGACGCTGGCCGCCAGAACCGCATCGTGGGGGATGGACTGTGCGATGTGCGGGATGATGAACCTCCTGCAATGGCGGCGGCGGGCGGACAGTTGCACGCGGGAGGAGCTCGACGCTTATCTGGACGGGTGTGCGGGGATGAGCCGGGAGGTTTTTTATCGGATGCCACCGGCCTCGAGGCAGCGGCATCGCGCGGGGTGGATCGAGTGGGACAGCCCGCTGCCGACGGGATTTCCCGAGAACGACCGCGTGCGGGTGCGGTTTTATCCGGCCGTCCGCCGAGGCGCGCCGGTGCTGCTGCTGCTGCACGCGCTGATGAGTGCGAGCGACGCGGGGTATCGCAAGGTCGCCGCATCGTTCAATGCGCGCGGCTGGTCGGTCGCATTCCCGCACCTTCCCTACCACTATTCAAGGACGCCGAAAAGCGCGCTCAACGGCGAGCTGGCGATCACCTCCGATCTTGTGCGCAACGCCGAATGTCTGCGCCAGTGCGTGGTCGAGCTGCGCCAGCTCATGGCGATCCTCCGCGCGCGCGGCGTCCGGGAGTTCGCGGTTGTCGGCACGAGCTACGGCGGCTGGGCGGGCGCGCTGCTGTCATTTCTGGAAAGCGATTTTCGATTCCTCGCGTTCGTCCAGCCGATCGTCAACGTCGAGAAGGCGATCTGGGAAAACCCCGGCGCGGCGTCCATGCGGCGGTCGCTGCGCGCGCTTGGGCATGTGCCCAACCAGATCGTGCGCCACGCGCACCTGATCTCGCCGCTGCACGGGATTCCGCTCTGCGATCCGGCACGAATCGTCGTGACGGCCGGGCTCTACGACCGGGTCTCGCCGCCCGAGGATCTCGAGCTGCTGACCCAGTGCTGGGCTGGCTCGCGGCTGCTCCGCGTGCGCCAGGGCCACTTCGGATACCGCACGCTGCGCGAGACGCTCCAGGCGGTCGAAGAATTCATCGGGGACCCGTAAACTCAGCGATCCTGACGTGGCAGGAAATGGAATGAGCCGATTTCTGGTAGGGATGCGCGGCCTCGCGCGTCCGCAACTGGGACGGTCAGGCCGGCTTTTTTGCGCTTTGGATTTCGAGCTCGCGGAGTTGGCGGAAATCAACCTCCGACGGCGAGCCGGTCATCAACTCGACCCCGCGGTTATTTTTCGGAAATGCGATGACGTCGCGGATGCTTTCGGCGCGGGCGATGAGCATGACCAGCCGGTCGAGGCCGAGCGCGATCCCGCCGTGCGGGGGTGCGCCAAACTGGAACGCCTTCAGCATGTGGCCGAACATCGTCCGCTGCATTTCGTCGTCCACCCCGAGCGCGGAAAACATCTTCGCCTGGAGCGCGGGCTCGTGGATCCGGAGGCTGCCGCCGCCGATCTCGACGCCATTGAGCACGACATCGTAGGCGACCGCGCGGATCTTCCCGTAGTCGCCGGATTCGACGAGCGGGGCGTCCTCATCGCACGGGCGCGTGAACGGGTGGTGGACGGCGTTCCACTTCTGCTCCTCGTCGCTCCAGGCGAGCAGCGGAAAATCCACAACCCACAGGAAATTGTTTTTCGAGGGATCGTCGGCGAGCCCGAGGATCGAGGCGACGCGCAGGCGGACGCGTCCGAGTGTCTCGCAGGCGGTCTCCCACCGGTCGGCGCCGAAGAGCACGAGGTCGCCCTCCTCGATCCCGAGGCGTGCGGTGAGGGCGGCCTTTTCGGCGTCGCTGAAAAATTTGACGATTGGGGATTTCCACTCGCCGTTTTCGATTTTGATGAATGCGAGGCCTTTTGCGCCCGCCTGTTTGGCGAGTTCGGTGAGCGATTCGATTTGGCCGGTGGTGATTTTTGCGAAGCCTTTTGCGTTGATCGCCTTGACGACTCCGCCGGAGTCGAGGGCACCGCGGAAGACCTTGAATGCGGAATCCCGGAAGATGTCGCCGAGGTCGGAGATCTCCATTGCGAACCGGGTGTCCGGCTTGTCGCTGCCGAACCGGTCCATCGCCTCGCGCCATGTCAGGCGCGGGAACGGGCACGGGATCTCCGCGCCCGATGCCGCGCGAAAGACCGCCGCCAGCACGCGCTCCATGAGGCCGATGATGTCGTCCTGGGTCACGAACGACGCCTCGACATCAAGCTGGGTGAACTCTGGCTGGCGGTCGGCCCGCAGATCCTCGTCGCGGAAACACCGCGCGATCTGAAAATATTTTTCGACGCCGGCGACCATGAGGAGCTGCTTGTATTGCTGTGGTGCCTGGGGGAGGGCGTAGAACGAGCCGGGCGTGAGCCGGGACGGGACAAGAAAATCGCGCGCGCCTTCGGGCGTGCTCTTCGAGAGGATCGGGGTCTCGATCTCGAGGAACCCCTCGGCATCCATCGCGTCGCGGATCGTCTTGATCACCCGGTGGCGCAGGCGCAGGTTCGCGCTCATCTCGGCCCGGCGCAGGTCGAGATACCGGTAGGTCAGCCGCAGGTCCTCGTTCGCAATTCGCTCGTCCATCGGAAACGGGAGCACGTCGCTCGCGTTCAGGATCTCAAGCCCGGTCGCAACGATTTCGATCCCACCGGTTGCCAACTTTGGGTTTTCGGTCCCGGCCAGCCGGAGTGCGACCCGACCGGTGACCCGGACGACATCCTCGCCGCGCAGTTCGTGCGAACGCGCGGCGGCCTCCGGGTTTTCCTCCGGTCGGAAAACGACCTGGGTGAGGCCCTCGCGGTCCCGAAGGTCAATGAAAATGACCCCGCCGTGGTCGCGGCGGGAGGCGATCCAGCCGCTGAGTGTGACGGTGGTTCCGGCGTCCCCGGTGCGGAGTGCGTTGCAGTGATGGGTACGGTAGATCATGGGCAAGCGGGTATCGTATGCAGGTTCCGCCAGAAAATGAAAACTTCCGATTCGTGCGAGAGAAGGAATTTTTTTGAGCGACAAAGACGATCCCGATCGCGAGCGGTCCGAGCATCCACGTGTGCGAATCGCCACTGAAGAAGCCCACGTGCGCGACGTCGCGCTGCACGTCACAAAATTTCTGGTGGTGGGCACAGCTTGCGCGGGCGTGCGCGCACATCGCATCGGCCGCGCATCGCGGCAGCGCGGTCACCACGGCATGCGCGAGATACACCCGCTCGCGGGCCACCGGAAACGCGTCAAGCCGCGCGCGCGCGTCGGAAAAAATCTCACTTCCCGGATGCCTCCGCCTCGTGGATCAGCTTCCAAAAGTTTTTATTTCCGGCGATCCCGCCGTCCTCATCGTCCTCGTCATCGAGCGGGAGGTTTGATCGGAACAGGAAGTCGCGGATGGTATTTTTGTGGAGGACGCGGTGGATGAGGATCCCGTCAGCGTGGCGTTCGAAGTAGATCCGGTAATCTTTCGCGCGGTAGCGGTGGAGCGTCCGTCCGTCGCGCGCGACTTGTCCGAATCCGCGGTCCTTCTCGAGAACGTCGAGATCCTCCGGAAGAAAATGAAACTCCGAGAGCATGTCGAGCTGGAGTTCCTTCGGAAGCGCGGCCATCTCGGCCGCGCTGAGCCTGTTGAAGATCACCTGAAACATGTTGTTGACGCGAATCCGTGCTGCGTCAGAAACCCGGGTCAATACGAGATGATCGAGGTCACCGGGATTTCCCCGAGGGCGGCGCGTCCGCCGAGGGCGGTGAGCTCGATGAGGAAGGCGGCCGTGACGACCTGTGCCCCGGCGCGCTGGATGAGTTTGACGGCGGCGCCGCCGGTGCCGCCGGTCGCGAGCAGGTCGTCAATCAGCGCGACGCGCTCGCCCGGGCGGAATGCGTCGGTGTGGATCTCGATCTCCGAGCTGCCGTATTCGAGATCGTAGCTCTGGCCGAGCGTCTGAAACGGCAGCTTTCCTTTTTTGCGGATCGGGACAAACCCGAGGTTGAGCTCGTAGGCGACGGTCGCGCCGAAGAGGAACCCGCGGGCGTCAATCCCCGCGATGCGCTCGGCACCGGCCTCCCGGCAGGTGCGCGCGAACTCCGTGATCGCGACATGAAAGACCTCTGGGTCGTTGAGGAGTGGAGTGATGTCGCGGAAAAGGATTCCCGGCTGCGGGAAGTCGGGGATGTCGCGGATGGCAGATTTGAGGCGTGTGACGGTGTCCATGTGATGAGAGTGGCGGTGTGTTGGCGGTATTAAAGTGACTGGCCCTTGGAGGTTTTTCTGCCGTTTGCGGCCCATGCTTCGTAGAGGTTCCAGCCCCTTTGCATGAGCGCGGCACCCTCGCCGAACCGGTCGGGCGAGCGCAGGAGGACGACGATGATCCGGCGGGGGGTCACAAAAACTTTTTCGCCCTCGCGGCGGGATTCCGGCGGACGGTCACCCGAGACGATCAGGCAGTCGCCTGCGCGCCGGGTGCGGCCGGTTTTTACGCCGTCAATCTCATCGGCTCCGAGGAGTTCGTTCGTGTTTTGCAGGTCAAACGGGGTGTCCACACCGTTGCGGATGATGTGGACCTGGCGGTGGGCCTGGGCGACGTAAAACGGGAATCCGGAAACGTTGTAGCCGTAGCGTGTGAGCCGGGCCATGTCCTCTGCGGTGGAATACGGGGTCGCGCCTTTTTCCATGCCGTCGAATCCGGAGGGGTTCAGGAACAGCGTGCGCTTCATGCCAAGCGAGCGGGCGAGCGCGTTCATGTGGGAGACGAAATTCCCCGCAGGATCGAGCCCTGAGGCGTTCGGCAGCCGCGTGCCGACCGCCTCGGCAAGCGCTGAGGCCGCCGCGTTGTCCGAGGCCAGGAGCGCGCAGTAGATCAGGTCGCGGAGGCTCATCCGGTCGCCCGGCAGGAACCCGACCGGATTCGTCCCCGCTGCGGCGAGCGCACGCGGGGAGATGTCCACGACCGCCGAGAGGTCGCCATTGTTCGCACGTGCCCAGTCGATCACGACGATCGCCGTGGCGACCTTCGTGAGGCTGGCGACCGGAAGTTTCTCATCCTGGGCGTCGGCCGAGAGGACGTGCCCGGTCTGGGCATCCACGATGATATGGCTCTCGGCGGCCACAAGAAATGTCGCAGCCGACAGGAAAATGACCGCCACTGAGGATCTGGTGCGCATGGAATTTATTTGAATCTGCCCGGACAATATCCGCCGACCGCGCAAGATCAATGCGATTTCGCGGACGGAACCGCGCCCGCACTCAGGCACGACATCCTGCGGGCGCTATTTTCCGATGCAGAAGCGTCCGAAGATTTCGCCGAGGATTTCTTCGGTATCTGCGGCGCCGGTGATTTGTCCGATTTTTTCGAGGGCGTCACGGAGTTCGATGGATGCGAGTTCCATTGGGGCGGCGGACTGCACGAGCGAGGATGCGGTGGCGAGCGACGAGGCGGCGGATTCGAGGAGTGTTTTGTGGCGGGCGTTGACGGCTGCGGGAGACTCACCGGATGCGAGGTGGTTTCCGCAGGTTTCGCGGAACATCGCCTCGATGAGTTCGGGAAACCCGTCGCCGGTGAGCGATGAGACTGCGAGCGCGGCGGCGGGCAGGAGGGCGTCGCGGGGCAGGAGGTCAGCTTTGTTTGCGATGAGGATCTCGCGTTCGCCGAGCTTGGGTTCGACGAACTCCTCGGTTGCGTCGAAGACGTGGAGGACAAGGTCCGCGCGGGCGATCACGTCGCGCGCGCGCCCGACGCCCTCGCGCTCGACCGGGTCGGAGGTTTCGCGCAGCCCGGCAGTATCGGTGAGCCGGAAGAGGATGCCGTGCAGGCAGGCGGATTCCTCGATCGTGTCGCGCGTGGTCCCTGGGATCGGGCTCACGATCGCGCGCTCGGCCCCGAGCAGCCGGTTGAGGAGGCTCGATTTTCCGGCGTTCGGGCGTCCGACGATCGCGACGCGCACGCCCTCGCGCAAGATCCGCCCGCTCTCGGCGGTCGCCAGCAGTCGCCGGATCCTCGCTGCGACAGCCGAGATCTTTTCCACGAGCACGCCGCCCTCGGCGGGGGCGATCCCCTCCTCGGGAAAATCTATCCATGCCTCGAGGTGGGCGACGGCCTCAAGGATTCCAGCGCGGATCGCGTCCGCCGCCTCGCCGATCCTTCCCTGGAGCTGTTCGGCGGCCGAGCGGAGGGCGAGCGGGGTGCGGGCGGCGATGAGGTCCATGACCGCCTCGGCCCTTGTGAGGTCGAGCTTGCCGTTGAGAAATGCGCGATGGGTGAACTCTCCCGGTTCGGCCGCGCGCGCACCCCAGCGCAGCACCAGCTCGAGGATGTGCGCCGAGAGGAGAATCCCCCCATGGCAAGCGATCTCGACCACGTCCTCCCCTGTGTAGCTTGCCGGACCCGGAAAAACCGTGACAAGAACCTCGTCAACAAGCGCCCCATTTTCGACGATCCGCCCGAAGGTTGCCCGGCGGTGGGACATCTGCGGTGGTTTGTTCGCAGGGGTGGAAGATGCTGGCGGGACGCCGGGTGCGGGCGTGTTGGCTGTGTTCGAAACACCACGCATGGGCAGGATGCCCATGCCACTGGTGCTGTCAGAAGCGGGCGGGACGCCCGCGCTCCCGGAAGGCGAAGCCGGCAGGAACACGCGGCTGAGAATTTCTATCGCCCGGGGGCCGGAGATCCGGATGATCGCGACCGCGCCCTCGCCGGGCGGGGTTGAGACGGCCGAGATAGTATCGCCCGGTTGCATCAGACGAGGCGGGTCAGGCCGCGTTTTTTTCCTGCTTTTTCCGGATGATCGGCGAGCGTTTCCCCTCGACGACCGCGCGGTTGACCGTGATTTCGGCGATGTCTTCGCGCTCGGGCGCGTCATACATGATGTCGAGCATGATGCGTTCGAGCATCGAGCGGAGAGCGCGCGCGCCGGTCCCCTTTTTCACGGCCTCGGCGGAGAGTGCCCGGAGCGCGTCCTTCGTCAGGTTGAGACCGACGCCGTCCATGCCGAGGAGCTTCGTGTATTGCTTGACCATCGCATTTTTCGGTTCGGTGAGGATTGTGACGAGATGGTCCTCGGTGAGCTCGTCGAGCGAGGCGACGACCGGGAGGCGTCCGATGAATTCCGGGATGAGCCCGAACCCGAGCAGGTCTTCCGGCTCGACGCACTTGAGTGCCTCGCGCTTGAGAAAATCTTCCGAAAGCTGCTCCTGCTTGTGGAATCCCATCGAGCGGCCGCCCCTGCGGCGCTGGATGATTTTGTCGAGGCCGACGAACGCGCCGCCGCAGATGAAGAGGATTTTTTCCGTGTTCACCTGGATGTATTCTTGGTGCGGATGCTTGCGCCCGCCCTGTGGTGGGACGTTGCAGACCGTGCCCTCGAGGATTTTGAGCAGTGCCTGCTGGACCCCCTCGCCCGAGACGTCGCGGGTGATGCTGATGTTGTCGGTCTTGCGTCCGATCTTATCAATCTCGTCAATATAGACGATCCCCATCTCGCACCGCTTCACGTCGTAATCGGCGTTTTGGAGAAGGCGGAGGACGATATTTTCGACATCTTCGCCGACGTAGCCGGCCTCGGTGATTGATGTCGCGTCCGCGATGCAGAACGGGACGTCGAGGATCTTGGCGAGCGTGCGCGCGAGGAGGGTTTTTCCCGATCCGGTCGGCCCGATGAGTAGGATGTTGCTCTTCTCGATTTCGACATCGGCGAGCGCATCAAGGGCAACCGAGCCGGAGGAATCCTGAAGTAGCCGTTTGTAGTGGTTGTGGACGGCGACCGCGAGAACCTTCTTTGCGAGGTCCTGCCCGATGACATGCCGGTCGAGCTTGTCTTTAACATCCGACGGTTTCGGAACGCGGATAGCGGTCTTCGCCTTCCGGGTGTCCTCCTTGAATTCCTTTTCGAGAATCCCCTTGCAGATCGTGATGCAACTGTCGCAGATATAGACTCCGGGACCGGCGATGAGTTTGCGCACGTCCGCCTGGCCCTTGCCGCAGAACGAGCACATCGTGAGGTTGGTTGCGCGCGCCATAAAACGTCCCGCTATTCGGCGGCCTTCGGGAGGTCCTTGATTTCCTTGCGCGAGGCGACAACCTCGTCCACGAGGCCGTAGGCTTTCGCCTCCTCGGCGGTCATGTAATAGTCGCGGTCGGCGTCTTTGGCTACCTGATCGACGGGTTTTCCCGAATGATGGGCGAGGATCCCGTTGAGCCGCTTTTTGAGTTTGAACATGAACTCGACCTGGCGTTCGACGTCGCTTGCCTGGCCCTGCGCGCCGCCCGAGACCTGGTGGATCATGATGTCGGAATTCGGGAGCGCGTAGCGTTTGCCCTTCGTGCCGGCGGCGAGGAGGACCGCCCCCATGCTGGCGGCGATGCCCATGCAGTAGGTGTTCACGTCGCAGGTCACAAACTGCATTGTGTCGTAGATCGCGAGCCCGGAGGTCACCGAGCCGCCGGGCGAGTTGATGTAGATGCTGATGTCCTTCTTCGCGTCCTCCATCTGGAGGAAGAGGAGCTGGGCGATGACGAGGTTGGCGACATGGTCGTCAATCGGCGTGCCGATGAAGATGATGCGGTCCTTCAGGAGGCGCGAGTAAATGTCGTAGCTGCGCTCTCCGCGCCCGGTCTGTTCAACAACGATTGGGACTAACATAAATTTCAGGCGGCGGCGGGCTCGCGGACGGTGACGTTTGCGGTGACAAGGTCGAGTGCCTTGCCCATGAGGATCTGGTCGCGGATCGGGCCGAACCCGTCCCGCGCCTTGAGCGAGCTGATCAGTTTTTTGACCGGGATCTCATGCCGCCGAGACATCTCGGAGACGGCCATGAGGAGGTCGGTGTTCGTGACTTCGATCTTTTCCTTCCCGGCGATCCGGAGGAGCAAAAAATTTGCACGCACGCGGTCGCGGGCGGTCTGCTGGGCGACGCCGACGAGTTCGTCGTGGTGCGATCGCAGCTCGTCGTCGCTGACCCCGCGGCCCTGGTTTTCCTGAACGATGTCGCGCAGCACGGCGTTGACCTCCTCGGTGAGCGCGTGCGCGGGAAGCTCGCATTGGAGGCCCGCGAGGAGGTGCTTGATCGCGCCGTTGCGCTTCGCCGAGTCAAATTCCTGATCCGCCAACTTTTCCAGGCGATCCCGCATTTCCGAGCGGATCGCATCCATCGTCTTCCCGGGATCGAGCTTGTCCGCGAGCGCGTCGTCGAGCGGCGGAAGCTTGCGGGTGTTGATCCCGTGCAGGGTCGCGGTGTAGGAGATTTTTGAGCCGCGGAGCTCGGCGAGCGGGAACGAGTCCGGGACATCGAGCGTGAACGCGCGCTCGTCGTTGACGGACATCCCCTCGATGGCCTCCGCGAACCCCGGGACAAGCGTCCCCTTGTCCATCAAAACCCACGCGTTGCGACGTCCGTGAAGCTGGACCGGAGCCTTCGGCAGGATATCCGAAAGAAGCTGATCGCCGATTTTCCCCTCGTAGGTGAGCACCGCGTAGTCGCCCATCGCGAGCGGCCGACCCTCGACCGGGTCATACGTCGCGTGCGGCTCGCGGAATTGCTCGATCCACTTCTCGACATCCGCATCGGTCACCTCCCGCCGGACGGCATCCACCGCGATCGCGGAGTAGTCGGGGAGCTCGAATTCCGGCTCGGTGACAACGCTTGCCCGGAACCGCATCGTCTTGTCGTCGCCGAGTTCGATATCCGTGACGTCCGCGACCGAGAGCACCCGAAGGTTCCGCTGTTTCACGGCCTCGTTCAGGCTGGAGTTGATCAGTTTTTTTTCGACCTCGCTGCGGATCTCCCTGGCGTAGCGGGTATCAATCAGTGCCTGCGGTGCTTTGCCCGGACGGTAGCCGGGCAGGCGGGCCTGGCGCTGGAAATCCTTGGAGATGGCAAGCCACTCGCGGGTGACTTGATCTGCGGGAAGCTCGATCTGAAGGTTAACGACACAATTTGGCTGCGGATCACAAACGACATTCATTGGAAACTGGTGACTAGATCACATCTTGCCCCATCAGGCAACAGCGAAGCACGTTCCAGCATCGGTTGCGTCGGCGGGGCGGACTTCCGATCACAGTGCCTCACTTTGTGCGGGCTGACCCGGGGGCATCTCCTGGGCGCGCGATTGTTCGTAGGCGTCGGCGATTCCGAGGAGGCGTGTCTCGTCGAGCGGCTTGCCGAGGAACTGGAGCCCGACCGGGAGCGGCTTTCCCTGCTCCTCGACGAGCCCGCACGGGACGCTGATCCCGCAGATACCGGCGAGGTTGGCGGCGATCGTGAAGATATCGGCCAGATACATCCGAAGCGGGTCGTTGACCCGCTCCCCAATTTTGAATGCGAGGTCGGGCGAGGTCGGGCAGACGAGCGCATCCACCTTCTCGAACGCGGCGGCAAAGTCCTGCCGGATCAGCGTGCGCACCTTTTGGGCACGGAGGTAATATGCGTCGTAATATCCGCTGGAGAGCACGTAGGTGCCGAGGATGATCCTGCGTTTGACCTCACTTCCGAACCCCTCGGCGCGGGTCCGCCGGTAGTGGTCGAGGAGGTCGGACGGTGCCTTCGCGCGGTGACCGTAGCGGACGCCGTCGAACCGCGCGAGGTTGGCCGACGCCTCGGCCGTGGCGATGATGTAATAGACGCCGACCGCAAATTCGGTGTGGGGCAGCGACACCTCGACCAGCTCGGCACCAAGCTCCGCGCACTGCCGAATCGCCGCCTCGACTTTTTCGCGCACACGGGCGTCCATGCCATCAACAAAATACTCCTTGGGAATCCCGAGCCGGATGCCGGTGAGATCGCGTCCGAGCCGTGCGGAAAAATCTTCTGGCGGCAGGTCGAGCGACGTCGAGTCGCGATGGTCTTTCCCCGTTATCGCGCCGAGGATTGCGGCGCAATCGCGCGTGCTCCGTGCAAACGGCCCGATCTGATCGAGCGAGCTGGCGAACGCGACGAGCCCGTAGCGCGAGACCCGTCCGTAGCTCGGCTTGAGCCCGACGACGCCGCAGAGGGCGGCCGGTTGGCGGATCGACCCGCCGGTGTCGCTTCCGAGCGTCGCAAAGGCCTCGCGCGCCGCCACCGCCGCTGCGGAGCCGCCGCTCGATCCGCCAGGAATCCTGCCGGTATCCCACGGGTTGCGGGTGATCTGATACGCGGAATTCTCGGTGGACGACCCCATCGCGAACTCGTCCATGTTGAGGCGTCCGAATGGGATTGCGCCCGCCGCGCGAAGCTTTGCGATGACCGTCGCGTCGTAGGGAGCGCGGTATCCGGCGAGGATTTTCGACCCGCAGGTGCATTGTTCGCCGAGGACGTTGATCACGTCCTTGATCCCGATTGGCACACCGCCGAGCGGAAGCGACACGTCGGCGGATTCCGCTGCGGCGAGGGCCGCATCAAAATCTCGTGCAAGGTAGGCACCGATGCGTCCGTCGTTCGCGGCGATTTGCTGCTCGATCGCCCGGACCGCGTCGGCCGGGGTGAAGTCTCCGCAGCGGAATCCGGCCTGGAGCTCGGAGACGGTGAGGTTCGTGAGATCGCTCATGGGTTTTCGATGACTTTGGTGACGACGACGAGGTTGTTTGCCGAGTGCGGGGCGTTGGCGAGCACGGCCGCACGGCCGAGCCCCGGCGCGGGTGCGTCCGTGCGGAAAACATTGAAGACCGGGTTCGCATGGGCGGTCGGCTCGACATGCGAGACGTCGAGTCGCCCGAGCTGCTCGACATATTCCAGGACTTTTCCGATCTGGGACTGAAATGTTGCGGCTTCATCGTCGGTGAGGTTGATGCGCGCCAGTCGGGCGACATCCCGGACATCAAGGTTTGGGGTGCTCATGTGGACGCCTTTGGTAGATTCCCCGCGCAAATTTGTCGAGCACCGGACAATCATTGGCCTCAAGAAGAAATAAATAAAAATGGTGAGGAACGCCCTGCATCAACAACTCCACTGTGGCGGCGGCGCAGGCATGCCTTCCCTTTTGCGAAAATCAACGGCGGCGCAGGAAAATGTGGAACCGGATATTGCCACGCGCGGGGGGTGGTGTAGCTTCGCTGGGATGCTTCCAAAGTTTTAGCATGACAACGATTCTTCCGCGCGCGAGCGAAAGGACGCTGCTGGTCGGCCTCGAACACGGGGGGGTCAGCCGGTGGGATGTCGAGGACTCGCTGGGCGAGCTCCGCCAGCTTGCGGCGACGGCGGGAGCGGAGGTGGTCGGGGTGGTCATCCAGCGGCTGGACCGTCCGACGGCCCCATGCTACATCGGCAAGGGGAAGGCGGAGGAAATCGCCCGCGAGTGCGAGGAGAAGGGGATCACGTCACTCATTTTCGACGACGAGCTCACGCCGGCGCAGGGGCGGAACCTCGAGGAGTTGACCTCGCGCAAAGTCATTGATCGCACGCAGCTCATCCTCGACATTTTCGCGCAGCGGGCGCGCACGAAGGAGGGCCGGCTGCAGATCGAGCTCGCACAGCTCCAATACCTGCTTCCGAGGCTGACCCGCATGTGGACGCACCTCTCGCGGCAGAGCGGGGGGATCGGCACGCGCGGGCCCGGCGAGACCCAGCTCGAGGTGGACCGTCGGCGGGTGCAGGAGCGGATCGCCCGGCTCGAGCGCGATCTTCAGGAGGTCCGAAAAAACCGTGGCGTCCAGCGCGAGGGGAGGCTGCGCCGGAACTGGCCGGTCGCCTCGCTTGTCGGCTACACGAATGCGGGCAAGTCGTCGCTCCTCAACCGGCTCACGGGGGCGGGCGTGGTGGAGGAGGACAAGCTGTTTGCGACGCTTGATCCGACGACCCGCCAGGTCACGCTCCCGAATCGCCAAAAAATCCTGCTCACCGACACGGTCGGTTTCATCCGCAAGCTTCCGCACACGGTCATCGAGTCGTTCAAGGCGACGCTCGAGGAGGTGCAGCTTGCGGACCTCCTGCTGCACGTCGTTGACCTGAGCCACCCGCAGTGCCGCGAGCAGATGGCCGCCGTGGATGCCGCGCTCGCAGAGCTCGACGCCACCGGCAAGCAGATGATCGTTATCTTTAATAAAGCCGACCTCGTCGCCGACCCGGAGATCGTCGCCGGCCAGTTGGCGAGGCACCCAGGCAGCGTCGCGATCTCGGCCCGCACCGGCGCGGGGATCCCATCGCTTATCGAGGAGCTCGAGCATCGGCTCGCGGCATGGCGGATGCGCGGCAGCTACCGGATCCCCTCAAACGAATCCGCCCTGCTCGCAGAAATCCACCGCGCCGGCCATGTGCTCGAAATCCGCTACGACGGCGACGACGCGGTGCTGCACGCCCACGTCCCTCCCGACCTCTCGGCCAAGCTGGTTCCCTACCTCGCCTGAGGCGCAGGATCAAACCTTGGCGGCGCGCTTGCGGGCGGTTGCGTCGAGGATTTTTTTTCGCAGGCGGAGCGACTTCGGGGTCGCCTCGACGTATTCGTCGGGCGCGATGTATTCGAGGGCGCGCTCGAGACTCATGACGAGCGGTGGTGCGAGCGAGATCCCCTTGCCGTCGCCCTGGCTGCGCATGTTGGTGAGCTTTTTTGCCTTGCACGGGTTGACCGGCATGTCGTCCGGCCGGGAGTTTTCCCCGACGATCATCCCCTCGTAGATTTCCTCCTGCGGCCCGATGAAAAGGCGTCCACGGATCTGGATGGTATCGAGCGCGTAGGCCATGCTGGTGCCGCCCTCCATCGAGACGAGCACGCCGTTGTTGCGGCTGGGGATCTCGCCCTTGTGCGGTCCGTATTCCTTGAACAGGTGGCTGGCGATCCCGAGGCCCTTCGTCGCGTTGACGAGGTCGGTTTCAAACCCGATGAGCCCGCGGGTCGGGATCGTCGCCTCGACGAGGACGCTGTGTGGGTTGTGCTGCATGTTGACGATCTCCGCCTTCCGCGAGGCCATCGACTGGAGGATGTCGCCGAGGTTCTCCGGCGGGACGTCCACGTAGAGGGTCTCCATCGGCTCGAGGAGCGCGCCCGCCTCGTCGCGATGGAAGATGACCTCCGGGCGCGAGACAAGAATTTCAAACCCCTCGCGGCGCATCTGCTCGACGAGGATCGCGATCTGCATCTCGCCGCGCGCTTTCACCTCGAAATGCCCGGCGGTCTCGGTATCGCTGACGAGGATCGAAACGTTTGTGCGGGTCTCGCGGATCAGGCGGTCGCGGATCTGGCGCGCGGTGAGGAGCTTCCCCTCGCGGCCGGCCAGCGGCGAGTCGTTCACGCAGATTTTCATCGTGATCGTCGGCGGATCAATATGCACGAACGGCAGCGCCTCGCGGTCCTCGCTGTCGGTGAGCGTCTCCCCGATGAAGACCTCCTCGAACCCGGTGAGCCCGATGATGTCGCCCGCGAAAGCCTCCTCCATCTGCACCTTGTCGAGCCCCTCGTGGCCGAAAAGCGCGGTCACTTTGCCACGCTCTCTACGTCCGTCCACGTGGATGCAGACGATGCTCTGGCCGACCTTCACCGAGCCGCTGGTGATCCGGCCGTAGGCGATCCGACCGAGGTAGTCGCTGTAGTCGAGATTCGAACAGAGCATCTGGAAAAACCCCGCGTCCGAGGCCTTCGGAGCGGGGATGTGCCAAGCGATCGCCTCGTAGAGCGGGAGCATCGTGTCGCAGGGGTCCACGAGCTCGCGCTTCGCGTAGCCGTCCCTCGCGCTCGCGTAGATGTGCGGGAAATCGAGCTGCTCGTCGGTCGCGTTGAGCTCGAGAAACAGCTCGAAGACCATGTCGAGAACCTTGTGCGGGCGCGCGTTCTCGCGATCAATTTTGTTGATCACCACGATCGGTTTCAGTCCGTTTTCCATCGCCTTGCGAAGCACGAATTTCGTCTGCGCCTGCGGGCCGTCGTAGGCGTCCACCACGAGCAGCACGCCGTCAACCATCTTCATGATCCGTTCGACCTCGCCGCCGAAGTCGGCGTGGCCCGGGGTGTCCACGATGTTGATGTGGTAGCCGTTCCACCGGAACGCGGCGTTCTTTGCGCGGATCGTGATCCCCTTTTCCTTCTCGAGGTCCATCGAGTCCATCATCCGGATTTCCGTCTTCTGGTTTGCGCGGAATGTTCCGGCCTGTTTGAGGAGCTGGTCCACGAGCGTGGTCTTCCCGTGATCAACGTGGGCGATGATGGCGATGTTGCGAATTTTATCCATAGATTCCTTGAATGCAGGGCCGGGACTATGCGGAGGAGAAGGGCCGGTGTCAACCGGCAGTCTCGGATTGACAGCCGGACCGGTTGTCGGGTTAGCTTCCCGCCGTGAAGATTTCCCTCGCAGTTCTGGCTCTGGCTCTGGCGGCGCTCGCCGCTTGCACGACACTCGAAAACCGTCGGGACATGTATTTCCCGCAGAAGGTGAACGGCCCTTACACGCGGATGCTGAAGGACGGTATCCCGCAGCCCCAGCCGGTTGGCGGGGTCGCTCCGGCGGGCGGATCCGACGGCAAGACGATCATCAAGTAGGGAGCGTGGCTGCCCGAGCGAAAAGGAAGGGCGACCTCAGCTTTTCGTCCTCGCTGAACGTTCTGCTCTACCGGACGGTCTTCGGCGCGCTCGCAACGATCAGCCCGCCGCAGGAACGGCTGATCCGGCTTGATGGAAGAAGCCGGGTTCTGGTTTTTTCCACAGCCGGGCTGGGCGATGCGCTGCTCGATTCCGCCGGGATCCGGGCGTTGGCCGAGACGTTTCCGGAGGTCGCCATCGAGGCGGTCGTCCATCACCGCAGGCGCGACATCGCCGCACACAATCCGTTCTTAAAAAAGCTGCACTTCTTGCGCAAGGGACCGCTCGCATTTTTTTCTCTCTGGAGCGAGCTTCGCGGGCCGTGGGATGCCGTGCTCTACCTGAGCTGCCACGATCCCGAGGCGCGGTGCATGGGGTATCTGCTGGCGAGGGATGCCACGATCGGGCTGGCATGGCGGACGAAGATGCCGTGGCTGTGCGCCCGCAACATTGACGAGCCGGGGCTGCGCCGGGCGCATCTTGCGGCGCAGGCGGTGCGCGTGGCCGGCGAGGCCGGTGCGGCAACCGACCGGGTGCGGATGGCTTATTGCGTGGCCGAGGAGGACCGGCGGGTGCTCGATGCGACGCTTGCCGAGCTGGGTGCTCCCGGCGCGCCGGGTGTCGTCTTCCAGCTCGGCGGCGGCGGCGGCTCCTACCGCGACTGGCCGGTCGCGCACTTTGTCGAGCTCGCGCGCGCGGCGCACGCCGCAGGCATCGGGCCGATCTTCATCCTCGGCGGTCCCGACCACCGGCGGCGGGCCGACGAGTTTGCGGCGGCGAGCCGGGTTCCATTTTTTGACGTGGTGGGGAGGCTCCCCCTGCCGCAGTCTGCGGCGCTGATCGAGCGCGCTCGGTGTTTGGTCTCGACCGACACCGGGATCATGCACCTCGCGTTCGCGATCGGCACGCCAACGGTCGCGCTCCTGCACTGCTCGCCCGGACCCGACCGCGTCGGACCGACCGCCGACTGCGAGCACCACGCGGTGATCGCGCTACAGCGCCCTGACGGATACTGCTCGCCCCCCGACGCCTCGATGTCGGCAATCCGCCCGGACGATGTCTTCCCCCGGCTTCGCGAACTCTTTTTTCGCGGCGCATGAAACCGGCTCCGCCAAGGTCGGTCCTTGTGGTCTGCGTGCGATACCTCGGCGATTCGCTCCTGCTGCGCCCGTGCCTGCGCGCGCTGCGCAGGGCATTTCCGGACGCGCGGATTGACGCGCTGGTTGCGGCGGGCACCGGGTGCGCGCTCGACGACTGTCCGGACGTCTCGCAGGTCATCGGATGGCCGATGCGGGGCCCGCTTGCGCAGGCCGTAGCCGCCGCGCGGATCGCGGTCGCAGGCTACGATTGGGCGGTGGATTTCACGGGAAACGACCGCAGCGCGCTCGCGGTACTCGCCTCGCACGCGAAGCTTCGCGTCGCCTACGACCGTCCGAAACTTTCCGCGTGGTCGCTCCGCCGGGCGGCCTATAATTTTCGTCCCGCCCACCGGAAACAAAAACCGCACACGCTGGTCCAGCGGCTCGAGCTTCTTGAGGCCTGCGGCGTGCCCGCGAGCGGGCACGAGTTCGGGCTCGTTCCGAGGCGGGATGCGATGGATGCCGCGTGGTCGGCCGTGCGCGGTCTCCCGAAAATGCTCTTCCACGCGCACGTCACGTCGCGCGACATGCGGAAGGCGATTCCGGTGCCAGTCGTGCGCGCCGTGCTCGCCGGGGCGGCCCAGGCAGGGTTCGGGGTCGTGGTCACCGGCGGACGGGATGCCGCCGAGAGAGCGCATGTCGCGGCCTGCACGCTCGGGCTCGAGGCGGAATCCGTGCGCATCTTTCACGATCTCGATTGGCACGGGCTCGTCGCGACGATCTCCCTGTGCCGCGCCTACTGGGGGTCCGACACCGCTCCGGCCCACATTGCGGCCGCCCTGCAAAAAGACATGCTCATCCACTTCGGTCCGTCGCGGGCCGATCACTGGAAACCCCTGCATCCGGGCGGGCGGGCGGATGTCCGGACCTGCGCATGCTTGCTGGCCAAGCGGATGGATTGCGCGCGGGGAGTTCCCGGCGACTGCCTTGCGGGGGTTGATGTGGACGCCGTTCTGGAGTGGCTCGCGGCGGTCGCCGCATGAAACCCACCCCGCGTCAGGGCGCGATCGTAACCCGCGCGCCCGTGCCAACGGTGTCGTAAAGCTCGATCACGTCGCGCGAGCGCATGCGGATGCATCCGAAGCTGACAGGTAGCCCGATATTTCTCTCCTCGGGGGTGCCGTGAATGTAGATGCAACGACCGAAGGCGTTCCGGTTCCGGCCCTCGCGCCCGTCAAGCCACAGAATGCGGGTGACGATCGGATCGCGTCCGGGCGCGTCAATCGCGATGACCTCGCCGGTCGCGCGCCGGGATTTGAAAACCGTTCCGGTCGCCGCGCCGGCACCGATCTTTTTCTTCACGACAAGCGTGCCGGTCGGCGTGGCGAAGCTGCCCGGACGGTCGCCGAGCCCGAATTTCGATGTCGAGACCGGGTAGCGCGCGATCGGAGATCCGTCGCGGAGCACGACCATGCTTTGCTCGGATGCGCTGATGACCATGCGATGCCGGGTGTCCGCGCATCCGGTGACAAGAAGCGCGGCCAGCACCGCGCCGAGCGGGAGTGCGCCGACCAGAGCGGTCCGAAAAAAATGCGGGCAAATCATCACGCCTCCGAGTCAAGTGCTCCGCCGCTCCGTCCGTCAAGCTGCAATTCCGACACCCAACACGAGCAAAAAGACTGCAAGGAAGCAGTCGAAGCAGTCGAAGCAGTCGGCCTGGCCGCGAAGTTTCTGGTGCCGGGCACTGGCAATGTGGTAGGTTGTGCCGCACTATGAGACACGTTTTTATCGGCACCGACAGCGGGGCAACGACATCAAAAACCGGCGGCGTCTATTCCGACGGGGAGCCGGTTTCCCTGAAGCTCGCGCAGAGCTCGACAAACTCGCAGCTCGGCACAAAAGCTGTCGTCGCCGGGTGGGTCGAGGGGGTCGAAAAATTTCTGTCCGAGAACCGGATCGGCTGGGCAAATGTCGCGGGTGTCGGGCTGGCGATTCCCGGGCCGTATCAAGTTTACGGCGTGCTCGACCGGACGCCGAACCTTCCTCCGTCGTTTGCGGGGTGGGAATTTCACTCCGACTATTCGCAGGCGCTCGCCGAGAAGGCGGGGCGTCCGATCCCGCTTGTGGCGGGCAACGACGGGAACTACGGCGGGGTTGGCGAGGCGGCGCGCGTGCGCGGCGATAAGAAGGCGTCGGTGATCATGCTGGCACCGGGCTCGGGGCTCGGCGCGGCCTACATCAACCACGAGGGGCTGCCGCTCGAGGGCGACATGTTTTGCGGCATGGAGGCCGGGCACATGCCGGCTCCGCTGCACCTGCTCGACCTGCCGGCGTTCACGTGCGGGTGCGGTCGCGACTGGGGGTGCTTCGAGACCTACACCTCGATCTCCGGCCTCCCGCAGTTTCTTGATTTTCTTCTTCCAAAATACCCAGACCACGAGCTCGCCAAGGCAGGTCTTGCCCCGAAGGAGAAGGCGATGGCGCTCCGCGGACTCGCGCAGAAGGGGGATCCTCTCGCTCTCGAGATTTTCGACTACCAGGCGAAGGCGATGGGCATCCATGTCGCGAACCTTTCGATCGCGCTCGACGCGGAGTTTGTCGTGATCGGCGGCGGGGTGATTGACCCCGAGTCCACAACCGCCGAATTCCGCGAGCGCTATCTTTCCGGGATCCGCGTCGCCGCCGAGCCGTGGCTCTACCCGGTGCAGCGCCGGATGCTCAAAATCGTTCCGGCCACGCTCGGCGAGCTCTCCCAGGCGATCGGTGCCGCGCTCGTCGCGCTCTACACCTCGAAGCAGTAGCTTCAGACATTAATTTTCAGGCCGTCATACGCGAGGCGCACGTTTTGCGGAAGCATCGCCTCGGTCGCCTCGTGGCCGAGGTCGTGGCACATGTGGATGAAATACGCCTTTGCCGGACGCATTCGCGCGACGACTTCGAGTGCCTGCCCGACCGTAAGGTGCGTCGAGTGCGCGTCGTGGCGGAGGGCATCGAGCACGAGGACATCCACCTCGAACGCGGCCTCGAGCGCGGCGTCGGGCACCGCCTGGCAGTCGGTCATGTAGGCGAATCTCTTCCTTCCTCCCCGCCAGAAGACCAGCCCGTTTGTCGTCGCCCGGCCGTGCGGGAGATCAACCGGAACGATCTTTGTCTCCCCGAGAAAAAATTCCCCGTCAAACGGCCGGGGAGACGGCCGGACGTAGTTTTTGAATTTAGGACCGGGCGCGAACGCGTATTGAAAAACCCTCGCGAGATCGGCCAGCGTCGCCGGCGATCCATGAATCGGGATCTCGATGTCCCCGAGTTCGCAGAACCGCCGGAGGTCGTCAAACCCGAGGACATGGTCGCAGTGCGAATGCGTGTAAACGACCGCATCGAGCCGCCCGATCCCCTCGCGCAGGCATTGCTGGCGGAAGTCCGGCGGGGTGTCCACACAGAACGCGTACTCGGGAGCCAGCACATGGATCGCCGTGCGCAGCCGCTTGTCGCGCGGGTCGGACGACCGGCAGACCGCGCACGAACACCCGATGACCGGAATCCCATGCGACGTCCCGGTCCCCAAAAATGTGATCTCCAGCCCGCCGCTCATGCCTCCCCCGCGCCGACCAGCGGCTTTTCCAGGATCTGCCACGACCGGTCGGTCTCGCCTCCGACGATCCGGCAGTTTTTTAGGATCTCGGTGTTGTTGTCCTCCATCCAGCCGAGCACCGCATTTTCGTGGCGTTCCTGCGCGCGCGCAAACTGCTCGTAGATCAGCCACGCGTGGAGCCCGCGGTCCCGGCACTCCGGCACGACCCCGAGCACGATCTGCCGACAGTTCCGGATTTTTTGCGTCTTCATCAGGAAAAAAACATGAGCAAGCCGGAGCCAGTGCGGGGTGCATTTGATCCGCGAGAGGATCTCGTTGAAATTCGGGAGCGTGATCGCGACCCCGGCGTCCTTTCCGTCCATCTCCGCGATGAGCAGAAGCCGGGGGTCGGCGATCGCCCGGATGTCGTCCGCCGCCGCCAGCAGATCCTCCATAGCGATCGGAACAAACCCGGTATTCCGCTCAAGCGTCACGTTGTAAACTTTTTGGACGATCGCCAACTCCTCGGGAAGCCGGCGGATGTCCATCGTGCGCATTTTTAGCTTCGAGCGGAACGCGACCCGCGCGACGATCTTCCCGAGCCGCTCGGACTTCGGCAGGCGATACATCGGCAGGTTCAGCGCATGGAAAGTCAAAAAGTGGCCGAACCCCTCGGCTTCCAGCAGGCGGATATAATACTCCGGGTTCCACGTCAGTCCGATGCACGGCGGTTGGTCGAACCGCCCGACGAGCAGCCCGCACTCGTCGTTGATGCTCGGACTATATGGCCCGCGCATGCTCTCCATGCCCGCCCCGCGCAGAACCTCCGCCGCCGCCGCGACCAGCATGCGCGCGGTTGCCAAGTCGTCCTCGCATTCGAAAAAACCGAAAAAACCGGTCCGGTCCGAGCGCAGGTTGTTGTGCGTGCGATTGATGATCGCCGCAATCCGACCGACCGGCCGACCATCGCGCTCGGCGATGAACGGAGTGATCTCGCCATGCCGGAGGTGGAATGCCGAGCTCGGCGAAAGGAGCTTTGCGACGCTGCCGGGAAATGGCGGAACAAAGGCCGGATCCGCCCCGTGCAGGCGCTCAGCTGTCCGCTCGAACTTCTTCCAATCCTGCGGCGTCCGGCAGACGGAAATCGAACACGTTTTTTCTGCGCGTGGGGTTGACGTAGGCCGGGTCATTGAACGTTCCAAGCTCGCGTGCCAGTTTTTCGAAGATCTCGAGCACGCGGTCGAGATCGGATTCCGTGTGGGTCGCCATGAAGCTCGTGCGGACGATCGCCTCGCCGTAGCGGACTGCCGGGTAGATCGCGGGCGTCGCGAAGATCCCCTCCTCGAAGAGCCGCTGGGTAAAGATGAACGCCTTCGCCTCGCTGCCGATCAGCAGGGGAACGATCGGGGTTTTTGTCGTTCCGATCTTGAAGCCGATCCGCTTGAACCCCTCGTGCATCTTCATCGTGTTTTCCCAGAGCCGCGTGATCCGCTCGGGCTCCTCCTGCATGAGCTCGAGTGCCTTCAGCACCGCGCCCGCCACCGCCGGGGCAAGGGCCGCCGTAAAAATCAGGCACCGCGCCCGGTGCTTCAAAAACTCGATCATCTGCCCGTCGCCCGCGATGAACCCGCCCATCGAGCCAAGCGATTTCGAGAACGTGCCCATCACGATGTCCACCTCATCGTTGAGCCCGAAATGATGCACCGTCCCGCGCCCCTGCGGGCCGAGCACTCCGAGCGAGTGCGCCTCGTCCACATACACGAACGCGCCGTGTTCCTTCGAGGCCTCAACCAGCGGCGGCAGATCCGCGATGTCGCCCGACATGCTGAATACCCCGTCCATCACCACCAGCCGACCGGCCTCGTCGGGCAGGCGCTTGAGCCGGTTGCGCAGAGAGGCCGGAGAGTTGTGCCGGTAGGGGACAAGCCGCGCGGGCGCAAACTGGCATCCGTCAATGATGCTCGCATGGTTCTCCCGGTCGCAGAGGATCGCGTCGCCCTCCTCGGTCAGCGATGAGAGTGCCCCCTGGTTGGCAAAAAATCCGGTGGAGAAAAGGACGACCGACTCGCGCTGCAGGAATGCCGCCAGCGCCTCCTCGAGCTCGACATGCAGCTTGACCGTGCCGTTGAGCAGCCGCGACCCCGTACAGCCCGCACCATACCGCCGGGTCGCCTCGCAGGCCGCCTCGATGACGCGCGGATCCTGAGCCAGCCCGAGGTAGTTGTTCGAACCGATCATGATCTTCCGCTCGCCCTCGCAGACGACGTAGTTGCCGTGCGGTTCCTCAATGCATCGAAAATACGGATAGAACCCCTGCGCGCGCGCATCCGCGCTATCCCGGTATTCCCTGCATTTTTGGTATAAATCTCTTGCCACGGCAGACGATTGGTTTGAACCCATCAGGTTCTCACGAATGTCCGCAAAGTAAATCATCTTTTCAATGAAGCATCCGGAGCCACATGTGCCCAGGGCGATTGGGCAGGAAAACAGCAGTCAGGCGGACGGCTGGCTCTCACTTTGCAGGACCGCTTCAAGCGCGCATGAGGCGCATCACCGGCTCCTCAGAAGCTACTCCGGCGACTCGCTCCAGAATTTCTCGAAGGCCTCGGTCCAGTCGCGGACGGCGACGCGGCTGCGGGCGGCGGCGCCCATTTCAGCGCGGAGTGCGGGGTTTTCGACGAGGCGTCGGATCGCCGAGGCGAGATCGGCGGGATCGAGTGCCTTGGTGATGAACCCGTCCTTCCCGTTTTGAACCAGCTCGCGCGGACCACCCGCGTCGGAGACGACGACCGGGATCCCGCACGCCTGGGCTTCGAGGATGACATTCCCAAACGTGTCGGTCGTGCTGGGAAAAACGAAAAGGTCGGCGGAGGCGAATGCGGCGGCGAGCTTTTCGCCGCTGAGATAGCCGGTGAAAATCGCGTCCGGCAGGAGGCGCTTCATCTCGGCCATATACGGTCCGTCGCCGACGATGAGCGGGCGCGCAGGCGTCTTCGTCTCCGCGAGCCTACGGGCCGCCGAGACCAGGACGTCGAGGTTTTTTTCCTTCGAGACGCGGCCGACGAAAAGCATGCCAGCCTCGCCGTCGCGGAGGCCGCGGGACGTCCAGAACGCTGGGTCGCGGCGAGAGGGGTTGAAGAGCTTTGCGTCGAGCCCGCGCGGGAGGATGCGGAGCCTGTCGCGCGGGATCCCGCGGTCGGCCCAGCATTTTCGGTAGTCTTCGGAGTTCACGTAGATCACGTCGAGCTGGCTGTAGAACCAGTGCATGAAATTCCA
>DYRS01000305.1 GCA_020718585.1 Chthoniobacter flavus | reverse complement strand
CTTCCGCATCGCCCTGACCGCCGAAAGCGTCGTCAACGTCACCGATCACGCCGGGTTCCGCGTCTCCGATACGAGCCTCGGCGCCGGCATCTACGCCCTCGGCGACCTGAACCGCGACGGTTATGACGATTTTGCCGTCAGCCGCACCCGTGAGGACGGCGCCTCGGCGCTGGGCGGTCTGCTTGTCTTCTACGGCGAGCAGGGTTATGGCGAAGGGCCGGTTGACGCCCGCGACGCCTCGACTCTGGCCGATGTGATCATCCAGCAGGCCACCGCCGCTGAACTCGGCGCGACGAGTCTGGTCGGCACGCTTCAGGCAACCGCGGGCGATATCAACGGCGATGGCGTCCTCGATCTGATCGTCGGCCAGCCGATGGTCACCCGGATCAGCTCGGTTTCCGATGAATACACGGTAAACGAGATTCTGAGCCGCAACGAACGCGGCAGCGTCTATGTCTTCAAGTCCTTCTCCACCAGGGGAGAGCAGTTGACGCTGGCCCAAGCCGATCTGATCATGGACGGCGAGGGTGAATACGACCACTTCGGCTATCTGTCGCTGACCCCGAACGTCGATCTCGACGGCGACCGCATTGACGACATCCTCATCGGCGCGCCGACCCTCGACGGCATTATCGACGGGGCGAAACAGGATGCGGGCCAGATTTACATCATCTACGGCAACTACCGCACCGCCGTGATGCCGGTTTCCGGTTACGGCATCCTGACCAACCGCGTCATCACCGGCAGCGGCAATTTCCTCGTCGATACCGGCATCGGCAGGCCCGATCGCTTCTACGATCCCGATCTCGACGGCGACGGCGTTCTCGACGCGACCCGCTACACGATCATCACCGGCGAGGGGCAGAAGTGGTACCGCTTCACGACGCTGGGCGACGGCCAGCTCGGCACGATGATAAGCCTTGCCCCGGCGGCATCCGCCGGCATGACGACGCGGCTCTCCGGCCATGACGGCATCATCACCGGCGGTCTGGTCGATCCGGCGGGCGACAACAACGCATTCCTCGTCGGCCCGGCGGCCGGGACTTCTACCACCGCGTTTACGCTTGCCATTGTCGGCGGCGGCACAAAGGGCAGCGAAACAGCGGTCTTCAACGCCGGGACGCTGACCGTAACCATTGATGTCATCGCTGACGGAAACGGCGTCTCCACCGCGAGCGACATCATTGCTGCAATAAACAAGATGACCGCCGTCGGCGCGTCTTTCCGGGCCGTTCTCGCGGGAACCTGCAATACCGGCGCCGGGACAGTGGGAGTCGGAAATTACAGCGTTGCATTGGATGTGGTTCTTGCCGGCGACGGCCTCGATCTTTCCTCCGGGACGGCTGCGATCCTCGAATTCGATCTGAGCGCCTATATTGCTTACATGGATGATCCGGACGTGCTGGCCCGCGTCGCGCTGCTCCTTTCCGGGCTCTCCGGCAACGCCGTGACGCTGCCTTCGCCGGT
>DYRS01000110.1 GCA_020718585.1 Chthoniobacter flavus | reverse complement strand
CCCTTGATCCTACTCCAATGGAGCAACTTGCGAACGCCGTTAAAAAGAAAGTGCGTCAAGAGGCAGCTCCAAGGTCAGACTCGATCGGTTGACTGCACTGCGAGGGTCATGATCTCGCCGATTTCGATGCCGAGGGCATTTTGTGCGACGCGGAGGAATCCCTCGGCCGGGTCGGTGAGGGCGATGTTGAGGTGTCCGAGCCGATCCTGCGGGGCGGCGAGATTTTGCTCGGAGAGGAGGGATTTGACGGCGGCTGCGCAATTTTTTGCGGAATCCACGAGGGCGATGCCGGGGCCGGTTGCGCGGGTGATCGCGCGGTGGAGGAGAGGGTAATGCGTGCAGCCGAGCACGAGGGTGTCCACATTTTCGCTGAGGATTGGGGCGAGGTAGCGGGCGAGCATTTCGTCGGTGACCGGGTCGTCGAAGAGCCCCTCCTCGATGAGCGGGACGAGGAGAGGGCAGGCTGAGCTGACGACGTGTGCGGCGGGGGCGAGGAGTCGGATCGCGTGCTCATAGGCACCGCTGGCGACGGTTGCGCGGGTTCCAATGACCCCGATGCGGCGGTTTTTCGTTGCCATGACCGCCGCCTCGGCACCCGGGGCGACGACGCCGAGGACGGGGACCTTGAAGATTTTGCGCATCCTGGGCACGGCGAGTGCGGAGGCGGTATTGCAGGCGACGACGATCAGCTTCGCCTGCTCGGCGAGGAGGAGCCCGCCGATCTCGACGCTGTAGCGCTCGACGGTCCGGCGGGTTTTTCCACCGTAGGGGACGCGCGCGGTGTCGCCGATGTAAAAAATATTTTCCGCAGGCAGGAGGTGTTGGAGTTCGGCGACGACCGTGAGCCCGCCGATGCCGGAATCAAAAACTCCAATGGGGTCAGGGTTCGGCATGTCAGTTTTCGACCCGGGGGCCGGAGAGCGCGCCGGCTGCCTCGTTGACTGACTGGGCCATGTCGGTCTGGGATCCGACCGGAGCCGGTGGGGTGGGGGGTGTCCGGGGTTTGAGTTCGGGTGCGGTGGTGGGGTCGGTTGCGGCGACGACGGCCGAGGGTTTGAAATACTGCATCTGGCCGGCGACCGCGCTTTTGTAGCGGTTGACCCCCTCGAGGACCGCCTGGGCGAAGGCGTCGCGGAACGCGGTGGAGGCGATCTGGCGGGAGTCGTTCGGATGGTTCATAAACCCGCCCTCGAGGAGGATGGCGGGAATCCGGGCATCGCGGATGACTAGGAACCTTGCGCGCTTGATCCCGCGGTCAACGAGCCGGAGGTGGCGAAGCATCGAGGAGTGCATCGAGGTTGCAAGTGCGATGTTCTCGGCATCCTTTCCATGCCCGGGGTATTCCTTGAGATCGCTGTAGCTGAGATTTTCCTCGTCCATTGAGGGTACCCCGCGCGGCGCGAGCGCGTAGGTCTCTATGCCGGTGCCGCCGATCCGGTTGCTCTTGTTGAAGTGGATGCTTACAAAAATCGCGTTGGGGAATTTGTTGGCGAAGGCGGGGCGGCGTTCGAGCGGGATGAAGGTGTCGGTCGCACGGGTGAGGCGGACCGAATACCCTGCGATCTCGAGGATCTTTTTTGCGCGGAGCGCGACGTCGAGCGCGGCGTCCTTCTCCGCGCCGAGCGGCCCGCGCGCGCCGCTGTCGTGTCCACCGTGTCCGGGGTCGAGGATGACCGTGCGCACGTCGGTCGCATTCTTAATTTTTCCCGGGCGCATGACTGGCTCGATGATCTTTGTGACATCCATCGCCGAGAGGTAGATTTGAGCATTTTTCGAGACCGCGTCGAAGCAGAGGATGTATTTGACGCTGTTGATGAGAAGCTCGCGCGAGCCGGCGCTGCCGCGGATCGTGCGCCCCTGGCCGGTGAGGGTGAACGAATTGCCAGAGACGTCCGGCGGGTTGAGCTTGTAGAAATCGGTGACATCCTCGAGCGGGACATATCGTCGGCCCTCGTGCATCATGATCGTCCACCCCGCAGCGTGCGCTGCGGCAGAGATGAGAACGAAGAGGACTGTGAGCGCGCGGCGCATCGCGGGGGAAATTGCTCGCGCGAAGCCGCCGCTGCAAGGGGAATTTGCGTTCAAGCCTGCTTGAGTGACTCGCTTTCGAGCACCTCGCGCCGGACGCTTTTCCCGCGAAGCTTTGAGGACCAGAGCACGATCGGTGCCGCGATGAAGATCGACGAGTAGGTTCCGATGAGGATGCCGACGAGGATTGCGAACGAGAAATCGCGCAGCACCGCGCCGCCGAAGAAGTAGAGCGCGCCGACCGAGAGGAGAGTCGTGCCGCCGGTGAGGATCGTGCGCCCGAGCGTCTCGTTGATGCTCGTGTTCATGAGCGTCTGGATCGTCCCCCGCTCGCCCTGCTTCAGCCCCTCGCGGATCCGGTCGAAGACGACGATCGTGTCGTTGATCGAGTAGCCGGCGATCGTGAGGACCGCTCCGACCATGACGAGCGAGAGCTCACCGCCGATGAGCGAGAACAGCCCGAGCGTGATGATCACGTCGTGGAGGAGCGCGACCACCGCGCCGACCGCAAACGAAAACTCGAAGCGGACGGTCACGTAGGCAAGGATCCCGAGCATCCCGAGCCCGAGCGCCCACAGCGCGCTTTTTGCAAATTCCATGCCGATCAGCGCGCCGACCGTATCCTGCCCGACCGTGGTGATCCCGCTGTCGGGGAACCCGGCCCGCAGCTTCGAGAGCACGGCGGCGGAGGTGCCCTGCGGACTCCTGAACGTGAGGAGTTCCTTCATTCCGGCGCGTTCAAACTGGATGACGACCGATGGGTCGTTCACCGCCTGGCGGGCCTCGGCGACCGACACCGGCTTCGTGGACTCGACGATCAGCAGATCGCCGCCGCGAAAATCAATCCCGAAATTGTTCTGCCCGCGCAGCGCAAACACCCCGACCGAACCGCCGATCATCAGGACCGAAAGCCCGGCGGCCAGCCACCGCTTGCCGAGGAAGTTGAATTTTTTCTTCGGGATGAGATCGAGCATCGTGATGTGCTTGAGGATCCCATTGTCCACGAGCCAACGGAACGCGGTGCGCGTGAAGAGGAGGGCGGAGAACATCGAGGCGATGATGCCGAGCGTGAGGGTGACCGCGAACCCGCGGACCGAGCCGGTCGCCTGCCAGAACAGGATGACGGCGGTGATGAGCGTCGTGGCATTGGCGTCGAAGATCGCGCTGAACGCCTTGTCGTAGGCGCCGTTGAGCGCCGCGCCCATCGATTTGCCCGCCGCCATTTCCTCGCGGAGCCGCTCGTAGATCAGGACGTTGGCATCCACCGCCATGCCGATCGTGAGGATGATGCCCGCGATGCCGGGCAGGGTGAGCGTGAAGTGGAACATCGCCATCGTTCCGAAGAGGATCACGATGTTGATGAGCAGCCCGAAGATCGCGACCATGCCGACGAAGTGGTAGTAGAGAAGGACGAACGCCATCACCATCACGAGCCCGACGAGCCCGGCGACGACGCCGCTCTTCACGGAATCCGCTCCGAGGGTCGGCGAGACGCTCCGGGTCTCCTCGATCTGCACCGGCACGCGGAGCGGATTCTCGAGCGCGCTCGAGAGGTCGCGGGCCTCCTTGTCAGAGAAGTGCCCGGTGATCTGCGCGCGGCCGCCGTAGTAGTCGGACTGCAGGGTCGGCGCCGAGATCACCTCGCCGTCGAGCAGGATCGCCATTTGGCGGCCCTTGTTCTGCGAGGCGATCTCGTCAAAAATCTTCGCGCCCTCGGCATCGAGCTCCAGCGAAACCCCGTAGCCCTGCTGGTCGAAATACGCAAACGCGCGGCTCACACGCTCGCCGGTGAGTGCCGGACGACGGGTCACGAGGATCTGCATTTCCTCCTTCGAGGCCTTGCTCGGCTTGTAGGTCTTGAGGACGTATGCCGGCGGCATCGGCTCCTCGCCTGCCTTGATCCTCGCCGCCCGCTCGGGGCCGCCGCTGTCCACGATCGCGAACTCGAGCTTCGCGACCCGCTGGAGCTGGGATTTCGCCTCTTCGATCTGCTTGGTGTCGAGCCCTGCGATCTGGACGAGGATCCGGTCGGTCCCCTGCGGGCTGATCACCGGCTCGCTGACCCCGTATTGATCCACGCGCTTGCGGATGACTTCGACCGCCTGGTCGAGTAGATCCTGGGTGATTCCGGTGTCGGTCTGCGGGACGAGGCGGATGAGGAACGACGTGCCGCCCTGAAGGTCGAGCCCGAGGCGGATCTTCTCGCCCGGCGGCCAGACCTGCGCGATGCAGAACGCGGTGAGAAATACCGTGAGAACCAGCCCCAGCCAGCGTTTGCGGGGCGCAAGCTCGGTTGCAAAATACCAGCCGAAAAGCAGCAGGAGCACCAGGCCAAGTGAGAACGTAAGGGCGGGAGACATCAGGTTATATTAAAGAAAAGTTCCGCAGCCGCGCCGGCTGCGTCGGGTTGTCAGGCTTCCGGCGCGTTCACTACTGCGGCGATCGCCCCGCGGTCGAATTCGACTTTTACGTTGTCCGCGATTTTGATGATGAGCGTCTTGTCCTTCACGTTCGCGACCGTGCCGTGGATGCCCGCGTTCGTCACGACCTGGTCGCCGGTCTTCACCGACGAGATCAGCTTCTCGTGAGCCTTCGCCTTTTTCTGCTGCGGGCGGATCAGCAGGAAATAAAAAATCACAAAGATGAAAACCAGGGGCATCATCGTGGCGAGCATGTTCTGCTGACCCGCCGGTGCCGCCGCCTGGGCGAAAATCAAAAGGTTGGAAATATTCATGTTGAGCGGGGAAGAATAATGCGATGCCGACGCTTGGCAAGGAGGAACGCGAGCCGAAGCTACTCGATTTCGACCAGTGTTCCCACCGGAACTTCTGCGAAGAGCGCCTTGGCATCCGAGGCGGGGAGGCGGATGCAGCCGTGCGAGGCCGGATAGCCGGGCAGCACGCCCGCGTGCATTCCGAAGTCCTTGCAGGAGAGCCGCAGAAAATACGGCATGCGGGCCGGGTAGAGGGTGGATTTCCAATCCCGGTATTTGTCGGTGATGACGTAGCGACCCTTCGGGGTCGGCATCCGCTTCCGCCCGGTCGAGACCGGCATCGTCCGCGCGACTTGGCCGTCCTTCCAAAGAACCGCCTTCTGGTCAGCCAGGCTGATGCAGATTTTTATGCGCTCGGCACCCGGGTCGGCTTCGAGCAGAAGCTGCATGAGCGGGACTTGGCCGAAGTGGCCGGCAAGCCAGAGCGCGGACGTTCGGTGCCGCTTGGTGCCCGCGCCGCGCTTTGCCCCGCGCTTCAACAGCAGCTTCGCGACGTCAAGATGTCCGAGCGACGCCGCAAGCATCAGGGGGGTAAAGCCGCGCTCGGCCCTCAGAAAATAGGCCAGCCCGTTCTCCTCCATCAGTGCCGCCAGATCGTCCGGCACCACCTCGGGAAGCGGCGCGTTCGCATCAGCACCCCGGTCGAGCAACCCGGCAACAATTGCGGAATCGCCCCCGGCGACCCCACGAAAAAGATCGGGCGTCAAATCCCCGGGAGCGCGGGCATCCTGCCCGCATTCTGAAGAAGCGGGCGGGACGCCCGAGCTCCCGGAAGCCGGGTCAACGGGTTGTTCCGAGGGAGATTCGGTTGAGCTGATCGCGGGAGTGCTGGGTGGGGCGGACCTCTGCGCGTCCACGGGCGGGACGCCCGTGCCCCATGGGTTCTCCATGCTCCCATCGCTCTCTGCGGTCTCCGAACGTTCCGAACGTTCCGTGCTTTCGGCACCTTCCGTGCGTGCGGGTGGGCAGAGCGCAAGCCAGACCGCCAGCGCCGTGGGAAAAGCGCGACGGCAGATTCGGGGCTGCCACGCGGGCGCGCCGCTGGCGGACGGATTTCCAGTCCAATTTTCCCGCCAGGCGGAGGCAAGACGAAGCATCCGAAAAAAAGCTCCGGGAGCTGACGGGTGGTGGCCCAGTGGGTTCTACGACTTGTAGCGCAACCGCTTTTTGTGGCGGTTTTCTTTCATGCGCTTGCGGCGCTTGTGCTTCGCGATTTTCGCTTTTCTTGTCTTCTTTAATGAACCCATGGGATTGCGGGACTGAGTGCTAGTAAACTACCTTGTTGAGCGGATACTCGATGATTCCCTCGGCCCCGAGCGATTTCAGCTGCGGAACGATCTCGCGGACGATTTTCTCTTCGATAACCGTCTCGATGGCGACCCATCCGGGTTGTGCCAAGGGCGAAACGGTAGGATTCCTCAATGCGGGCAGCGCCTCAAGCAAATTCTTCAGGCTTTTTTCCAGCAGGTTCATTTTGAGTCCGACGAGGTCGCGGGCGGCGAGGGCACCGCGGAGCAGGAGCGCGAGCTTTTCGATTTTCTCGCGCTTCCAGGGATCTTTCCACGCGCCGTGTGCGGCGAAGAGCGCTGGGTAGGATTCCATGAGGGTGTCCACGATGCGCAGCTTGTTCGCGCGCAGCGAGGATCCGGTCTCTGTGATATCCACGATCGCGTCCACGAGGTCGGGGACCTTCACCTCGGTGGCGCCCCATGAGAATTCGACTTCGGCGTTGACCCCGGCCCGCTCGAAGAACCGCTTCGTGATCCCCATCGCCTCGGTGGCGACGCGTTTGCCCTCGAGGTCTTTGACCGTGCGGATCGGGGAATCCTCCGGCACGACGAGCACCCACCGGGTCGGGCTTGAGCTGACCTTGCTGTAGGCGAGGCTGGCGACCTCGAGGATGTCGGATTGATTTTCCTCGACCCAGTCGCGTCCGGTGATCCCGCAGTCGAGGTAGCCGTGCTCGACATACCGGCTGATCTCCTGCGCTCGCAGCAGGCGGATCCGCATTTCCGGGTCATCCACCGTTGGGCGATACGAGCGGTTTGCGCCCGAGATTGCGTAGCCGGCTTTTGCAAAAAGCGAAATCGTGGGTTCCATCAGGCTTCCCGAGGGGAGCCCGATTGTGAGGATGTGTGAGTCCATGTGAGCGCGGAGTTAAGCGGAAACTCATCCGGTTGGCATGCAAATATTTGGAGTTCTGGCTGGGTAAATATTCAGTGAACCCCGTGAGGGTTCAATCGGCGAGGATGGCGCGGAAGT
>DYRS01000109.1:2770-7064 GCA_020718585.1 Chthoniobacter flavus | reverse complement strand
AACGCTGGCTCCTCTACCTTTTCTTCTCAATTATTGGCCGTGAACGGCTACCCAAACCACAACCTGTGGGGGCCACTTGAGTTAATCAGCCACCCAGATAATGGATTGGCACGGAACCGTGCTGGCGGGGACGCATCGCCGAGGGATCCAAAGTGCAAGCAAGCGGTTTCGGCGAAACCGCCGTCCCGAATGATCGTCCCATCCATTTCACGGGTTCTGAAGCCCTGAGCCTTCGGAACGAACCCCGCGATTTTGTTTTCCCCGCTCCGGGATTCCGGGTATCGCTGACAGCGTCACCGAATTTCCTTCATGTTAACCCGAGTTTTTTCCGCCGCCATCCAGGGAGTTGAGGGCATGGAGGTGGAGATCGAGGTCAACACCGGGGCGGGCGAGCCAAAAATCATTGTCGTCGGGCTTCCGGATGTCGCGGTGAAGGAGAGCAAGGACCGGGTGACGACGGCGATCGCCAACAGCGGGTTCAAGTGGCCGCGCGAGCGCACGACGATCAACCTTGCTCCGGCGGATATCAAAAAGGAGGGGCCGAGCTTTGACCTGCCGATCGCAATCGGGATGGTGGCGGCCGCCCGGCGCGAGGAAATCCCGCGCCTCGAACGGTGCCTCGTCGCCGGCGAGCTCGCGCTCACGGGAGAAATCCGCTCGGTGAAAGGTGCCCTGCCGATCGCCATCGAGGCAAGGGACCGCGGGAAAAAAGCCGTACTCCTTCCCGCATCGAACGCTCCGGAAGCGGCGATCGTCGAGGGGATTGACGTCTATGGCGTGCGCAATTTGCGCGAGGCCTACGAGTTTCTCACCCGCCAGAACGACCTCTCGCCGGTGCCCGGCAACGCCGCCGAACGCCTCGCCGCCGGACGCTCGGACGACGTGGATTTTTCCGAGGTCAAGGGCCAGTTCCAAGTCAAGCGGGCGATCGAGATCGCCGTCGCCGGAAATCACAACATCCTTTTTATCGGCCCCCCGGGCTCGGGAAAGAGCATGCTCGCAAAGCGGATGGCCACGATCATCCCGCCGATGAGCCTTGAGGAGGCGATCGAAACCACGAAGATCCACAGCATCTGCGGGCTCCTGGATGAAAAAAATGCATTTGTTGCCAACCGTCCGTTCCGTTCCCCGCACCATACGATCAGCGACATCGGCCTGCTCGGAGGCTCGGCAAACCCGACCCCCGGAGAGGTGAGCATCGCACACAATGGAGTGCTTTTTCTCGACGAGCTTCCAGAATTCAAACGCTCGACCCTCGAGGTCATGCGGCAGCCGCTTGAGGATGGACGCGTGACGATATCGCGAGCGGCCGGGACGATGACATTTCCCGCCGATTTCATGCTGGTTGCCGCGATGAACCCGTGTCCGTGCGGGTATTTCGGCGACCCGGCTCGCGAGTGCCGGTGCTCACCCTCCCAGGTCGAGCGCTACCGCTCGCGGATTTCCGGCCCTCTCCTCGACAGGATTGACATCCACGTCGAGGCGCCAGCCGTCCACTACAGCGACCTCTCCAGCAATGTTCCCGCCGAGCCTTCGTCCGAGATCCGCGCAAGGGTCATCCGGGCGCGCGACGTCCAGAGGGCGCGGTTTTTCCCGTCAAAAAAAACCACATGCAACGCCCGCATGGGCCATGCCCAGATCAAAAAGTTCTGCGCTCTCGACAGCTCCGGGCAGGAAATGCTTCGGCACGCGATGGAGGACCTCCAGCTCAGCGCACGCGCCTACGACCGGATCCTGAAGGTCGCGCGCACGATCGCCGACCTCGCCGCAGCAGATGTGATCGCACTCGAGCATGTCGCCGAGGCGATCCAATACCGCACTCTCGACCGTCGGCTCTGGGTTTGACGGACCTCACAAACGAAAAACGATCTCATCCCACCATCGTCCATGCCAAAGAAAAAACTCCCATTTTTCCAGCTCGTCCGGGCGTTCTGGGCACCGTATCTCCAGCTCGTCCGCTACCTGAAACCCTATAAGAAGCGGTTTGCAATGGGGCTGGGGTTCGGGATTCTCGCCGGCGTGCTCAACGGGGTGTTCCCGCTCGTTATCAAGATGGCGGGCGAGGCGATCCTGCCGCCCGGCCAGTCGCCTGCGAACCCAACCCAGCTCTTGAAGTCGGGGATGGACTCCGGGCCGGGGATTGAGAGCGTGATTTGGATCAGCCTGCTGATTCCGGCGGCCATGATCGCGCGAGGGATTTTTTCCTATCTGAACTCGTATTGCCTCGCTTGGGTGAGCCTCCGGGTGTTGCGGGACATCCGCACCGAGCTCTTCCGGCACCTCATGGACCAGTCGCTCGGGTTTTTCAACCGTTCGAAATCGGGCAAGCTGATCTCGCGGGTGCTCAACGACACCCGTGTCGCGCAAAATGCGCTGACATCGATCGCGGGCGACATCGTCTCCCAGCCGGTCGCCGTGATCTCGGGCGTGGTCGTCCTGGTCTCGATGGATTGGAAATTCGCGCTGACCACGCTTTTCCTTTTCCCGATCTGCATCGTGCCGGTCGTCGTGTTTGGCAGGAAGGTCCGGCAGGCCGGACGCGCGGAGGAGAATGAGGCGGGCGCGATGGCGGTCATCCTGCAGGAGACGTTTGCCGGGATCCGCGTCATCAAGTCGTTCGCGCGCGAGGATTACCAGGGCGGGCAGTTCGAAAAATCGAGCGAGATCCAGTGCCGGAACAGCCTGCGCGTGCGGAAAAGCTCGGATATCGTCCAGCCGCTCATCGAGTCGGTGTCCGCGCTCGGGGTCGTGCTCGCAATGGTCTATGTGTATTACTACCACATCAGCTTCATCAAATTTGCGGCGCTCTGCGCGGGGATTTTCCTGCTCTACAACCCGGTCAAGGCGCTCAGCAAAATTCCGATGCTCATGCAGAAATGCATGGCTTCGGCGACGAATATATTCGACCTACTGAAGACCCGTTCGGACATCCAGGACAAGCCGGATGCGGTCGTGCTGACATCGTGCGCGGGCCGGATCGAATTCGACCGGGTGTGCTTTTCCTACGGGGCCGACAAGGCGGCGGTCGAGGACATCTCGCTCGTGATCGAGCCGGGAAAAAAATACGCGCTCGTCGGGTCGAGCGGCGCCGGCAAGAGCACGCTTCTCTCGCTCATCCTCCGGTTCTACGACCCGCAGTCGGGGGTGATCCGGGTGGACGGACACGACATTCGCGACATTGCCCAGCGGTCGCTGCGCGAGCAGGTCGGGGTCGTCACCCAGGAGACGTTTTTATTTCACGACACGATCCGCGAGAACATCCGATACGGACGCCTTGACGCGACCGGCGAGGAGATCATTGCGGCCTCGCGCTCGGCGTTCGCGCACGACTTCATCCTCGAGCAGCCGGAGGGCTACGAGACGGTCGTTGGCGACAAGGGGTGCCTGCTGTCGGGCGGCCAGCAGCAGCGGCTCGCCATCGCCCGCGCACTGCTGAAAAATGCGCCGGTCCTCCTCCTCGACGAGGCGACCTCCGCGCTGGATTCGGAATCCGAGCGCATGATCCAGGTCGCGCTCGAGCGGCTCTCCGAGGGCCGCACGGTCATCGCTATCGCCCACCGGCTGTCCACAATCCTGAAATCCGACTGCATCGTCGTCATGGACCTCGGCCGGGTCGTGGCCACCGGCACCCACCGCGAGCTTATGCAGAGCTCGCTCCTCTACCGCAACCTCTACGAACTTCAGTTCCACCACCACGAGCAGCCTGCCGCCCCGGCTTTGTCGTAAAAAATCGCGACGCTTCCCAGTCGGCAGCCCGGGGCTCATCGCATGGTGGTATTCCTGGCTGGTCCGAATCGTGCTACTCGAGTTCGAAATTAATGTTCACCGTGTAGCCGCCGCCGGACGCAAGCGCGGCGGGCGGCGGGTCGATCTTCGCGACCCGCTTCGCGGCTGCTAGCACCGACTCGTCCATCACCGGGTTTCCGCTCGGCTTCACAATCTCCGCTCCTGAAATCGTGCCGTCTTTTTCAATCCGGATTTTCACCGTGCAGACGAACGATTTCGTCTGGTCGAAGATCGAGGTCGGCTGGTCCCATTGGCTGTAGAATTTGTCGTGGATCAGCTCGTGATACCATCCGAACTGCGACGCCTCCCCGCCGGAACCAGACTTTGACGCCGTGCCCGATCCCTTCGCAGCGGTGCCGGAACCTCCGGAATTTTCGGAGGATTTTCCGGCGGTGCTGTTCGATCCCGAAGCGGATGCGCCGGGCGACGCCCCGGGAGAGGCACCCGGCTTCGGCGATGCGGACCCTTTCGGCGAGGCGCTCGCTTTCGGCGAGGCGCTCGCTTTCGG
>DYRS01000109.1:0-2670 GCA_020718585.1 Chthoniobacter flavus | reverse complement strand
GGCGTTGGCGTAGAGAGCGGAATGTCTTCTTCGGAGGGCGTTGGCGGTGGGGTCGGTTCGGGAGGGAGCTCAGGGGTGGGTTCAGGCGTTGCTTCCGGTGTCGGTTCGGGGGTTGGTTCTTCCTCCGGCTCGGGGGTGCTCTCGGGGGCGGGTCCGCCTGATGGCATTTCGGCGGCGGAGAACGCACCGGGGTTCATCCAGACGACATCGCCGGACGGCTTTTTGATTTCCCTTTGCGAGAGATAGAGGAATGCGGCGAGCGCGAGGATGTGGGCGGCGGCGACGAGCGCGAGGTTCCGCTGGAATCGCGGGTCGTTCATCGTCAGAGCGCGGCGGGTTCTTCGGGATGGGTCATCACGCCGACCTTCGTGATGCCGGTCCGCTGGAGGATATCCATCACCGAGACGAAGCGCTGGACGGCGAGATCCTTGTGCGGGCGCACGACGACGGCGGTCGCGGGGTTTTGTGCGCGGAGGGCGGCAAGCCGGGATTCGAGGTCGGAGGCGGTGACCGTGTCGCCGTTGAATTTCATCAGGTCGTTTTTATCGATCGAGATTGTGACGACCTCGCTTGGGTTCACGCTCACTTTGGCGGTCGAGCTCGAGGGAACGACGAGGTCGAGGCTGTTTTCGATGAGCGGGGTCGTGATCATAAAAATGATCAGGAGCACGAACGCGAGGTCGAGGAGCGGGGTCACGTTGATCTCGCTGAGCGTCTGCAAGCTCTGCCTTGAGGAGTAGCGGCGCATGGGCTCAGTGGCGGCGGGACTCGCGCGGCCCGTGGTCCACATAGCGGTGCTCGATCTCCGAGGAAAGCTCGGCCGCAAAGTTGTCCGCCTGCACGATTATCGAGCGGACGCTGGTGACGAGGAAATTGTATCCGAACATTGCGGGGATGGCGACGAGGAGCCCAACGATCGTGGTGATGAGCGCGCCCGAGACGCCGGGTGCCATGGCCGCGAGGTTTGCCGTGCCGGCGGTCGCGATCCCCGCGAAGGCGTCCATCACCCCCCAGACGGTTCCCAGCAGCCCGAGGAATGGCCCTCCGCTCACGGCGGTTGACAGGATGATCATCTGCGACTCGAGCTTCAGCGCGGACTCGCCGACAGCGCGCTCCATCGCGGCCTGCACGGCGCGCATCTGGGCCGGGCTGATCTTTTCCGCCGAGTCGAGCCGCGCGCGGAACGTCTCGTCCACCTCGGTCGAGCCGAGCATCTGAAAGCACAGCTCGGTGCTCCCCGCCTGGTAGATTGCGAAGAGCGGGGATCCGTCGAAAAACACCCCCTGCTCGTAGATCCGCAGCGGCGCGCGGTCGCGGTGGAACAGTACGGAAAACCGCTCGCTCTGCCTCCTTGCAAAATGAAGATAGCGGATCTTCGTGACCATCACCGACCAACTGAAAATCGACGCAAGGAAGAGCGCGAAGAGAACGATTTTCCCCTCGATCGTGCTCTCAACCAGCGCATAAACGATCCCCGCCGCGATCATGCGCGCTTCACCCGATTCGGTTCCATGCGCTCGACCCTACCCGATATCCCGCCGCCGAGAAACGTAAAACTTTTTTTGCCACCGCCGGACATCCGAGTTAATGAGAGCACACATGCAACGCCACATCGCCAGCCTTCTCGTCGCCGCCGCCCTCGCATCACCCGCCGCACGCGCCGAGACCGCCGCGCCGCGTGACAATCCCTACGACCTGATCGGGAAGGTTTTTCAGCCGCTCTGGGGGGTGCTGCTCGTCGGGACCAAGAGCCCGAACCGCGCGGCGACGCTCGAGATTGCGCTGAGCGAGGTCTCCGGCAGACTGCCTGCCGACATGAAGGGCGCGACGCTCAGCGCGGCGGTCCAGTTCCCGGACAAGGTCCGCCTCGAAGCACCGGTGCTGGGCGAGCAGATCACGGTCTGCCGGAACGGCGACGAAGTCTGGGCGACACCGGGAAAAAAAGTCGAGTTCCTGCTCTCGCAATTCCATGTGAAGCCAAAAGCGAACCAGCAGAAGCTCGCAACACCAATCTTCGTGCCGGTGTCCGCCCAGCAGGCGATTTTCCTGCCGGCACTCTTCACGATCGCAAACCCGGACGTCGCGGAGGTCGAATCGCTCAACGGCGAGGACTGCCGGGTCCTCACGGTCGGGCTCATGCCGGATCTCGCCAAGGCTACGAAGGCGGAAGATTTTCAGGGCCGCATGTGGGTCGCCCCCGGCTACCTCCCCCGCCGGATCGAGGTCGCCCGCAAGGATTTTTCGGCGGCATTCGACATCCGCAACCTCACCTACGCACCCGCCCTCCCGCCCGCAACCTGGCAGCCGCCCGCCGGCGCGACCGATGTTTATCGCACCGATACTGCGATGCTCGAGGGACTGCTTTACGTCGTCATGAATTCCCTCAAAGCCGGCGAGTCCGACTCCCCGTGGCTGAAGGCGAAATAGCCGGACCGGAGATAGGAGTCAGTAGGGAATGGCACTAAGGAGCTTAGCAGAAATAACATGATACAAGATGCGCCGGAATTTTTCCGCCAGCCAAGGCGCGACGAAGGAGCATAGCCAAAGCCTCTGTGACTGAGGAGCAACGCAGGATGGCGGAAAAGGAACCAGTAGATTGTATCATGTTATTTCTGCGCGGCGACTAACTCGGCTTTCTTTTCTTCCGCTGCGCTGAACTCTCCGACTCGT
>DYRS01000017.1 GCA_020718585.1 Chthoniobacter flavus | reverse complement strand
AATGAATTGCTCAAGCTGCGGCTCTTCCCAGGAATAGGCCCGCTGATACGAGGGAATCTCGTAGTTTCGGGTCTTGTCCCAGAACAGGTGTCGAATCGTCTTTTCTGCGTGCATTGTAATGTTGAGTGTAATGTCGTCGGAATTTTATTGGCTGCGCATGGGCTCAAAAACCCAACCCTCTCCGCGTTCCTTGATGATTGCAGTCAGCACGCGACCCGCCGCCTCGGCATCGTCGAGTGCGTTGTGGTGCCGGAACGTGTGGCCGATGTGGCGGGCCACGGCGTCGAGGGAGTGGCTGGTGAGGTCCGGCCAGGCCCGGCGGGCAGTTTTGCAGGTGCAGATAGATCGAAAACTCGGGCGGGGGATGCCGAAGTGGTTGAGTGTGCCGGTGAGCATGCGGATGTCAAATTGTGCGTTGTGTGCGATGACGAAATCAGCGCCGGTCAGGAAGGGAAGGAGTTCGTTCGCAACTGTCGGAAACTCCGGCACATTCAGCACATCATGCGGCGTTATCCCATGGATTGCAATGAAATCCTCCCGAAAGGAATCATGTCCGGCAGGCGGACGAACCAGCCAGTGGCGGGTTTCGGTCAGTTCGCCGTCCACAAAGACCGCGATCCCGGCGGCGCAGATGCTGACGTCCGAGTAGTTTGCTGTTTCAAAGTCGAGGCAGGTAAATGTCATTGTCCGGGTTTTCGAGCGAGGTTCCTTGTCGTTGCTCGATCCTGCCGGAGATCAGGTCGGGTCCGATAGGACAATGATTGGGGACAAATTTGGTCCCTGAATTTCCGGGCTCCATGTCTGAGTGTATATGACTCCCGCAGGCGGGAATGGCGGATTTTTTACCGAGTCACGGAAAAGGGGGCAGAAAAGGCGTGAGGTTTGCGCCACGCACCCGGACTGACCTGAATGGCACTGAAGCAACGTGGAGTGGGCGGCTCGCCCGCTTTTCACAGAGAAATCCAAGCGGCGAGCCGCCACTTCCACACCTCAAACCCGGCTTAAGATGCCATTCGCGGACTGACGCGGCTAATTTCTTCCGAGCCTGCGGCGGACGATCCGTGCGGCGTCGCCGGTTTCCTCGACCCCGAGCAGGAACGACGCGGCGATGTAGGCGAGCGAGGCGGCCGCGATCGTGGCGAAGAGCGCGAGCGCGCGCTGCCAGAAAAATTGCTCGGGAAAAACTTCCGGCGAGAAGCGGAGCCCGGCATGGCAGACGAGCCCGAGCGGGACCGCAGCCAGCGCACACCGAGCAAGTGCAAAAAGGAATTTCGCGCTGTCGAGGCGTCCGGCCGGCCCGAGCATCAGGAGGTAGAGCGCGGCAAAGTTGAGGATTGCGCAGATCGTGGTCGAGAGCGCGAGCCCTCGGTGGCCGAGCCCGAGGTGAAACATAAACCAGTAGTTGAGCGAGACGTTGAGCGCGATGCTCGCAAAGCTCACGAGCATCGGAGTCCACTTCCGATCAATCGCGTAGAATGCCGGCGAGAGGACCTTGATGCACGAATACGCGACGAGCCCGACCGCGTAGAGCTGGAGCGCCAGCCCGGTCTGCACGGTGTCGCGCGCAACGAATTTTCCGTGTTCGTAGATCAGTCCAATGACCGGCTGCGCGATAAACCAGAGCCCGACCGCGGCGGGCAGCGTCAGAAAAACCGCAAGCCGCATCGCCTTCCCGAGCGTCGGCCCGAACGCGCTGGTGTCGGCGTCGGCCGCGATCCGCGAGACGACCGGCAGCGTGACCGTTGCGACCGCGACCCCGAAGACCCCGATCGGAAGCTGCATCAACCGGAACGCGCTGTTGAGCCACGTCACGGCATCCGCCCCCACGCCGGCCGCGAACCCGGTGTTGATGAGCACGTTCACCTGCACCGCACTCGCAGCAATCACCGACGGGACCATGATCGCAAGAATCCTGAGGATCCCCGGATCCGCCCAACGGAAATCCGGACGGAACCGGAACCCTGCGCGCCACAGGCTCGGGAGCTGGACGACGAGTTGCAGGAGCCCGCCGAGCAAGGTGCCCAGCGCCAGCCCGACGAGCGCGCCGCGTCCGAAATGAGGATCAATAAACCATCCGAATGCCGCCCCGCCCGCAATCGAGCCGATGTTGAAAAAACTCGATGCCATCGCCGGCGCGGTGAAAATATTTTTTGAGTTGAGCATCCCCATGACGAGGGCGGCGAGCGAGACGAGGAGGATGAACGGATACATGATCCGCGTGAGCAGGATCGTGAACCCGGCGTCGGCCGGGGCGAACCCGGGGGCGAGCAGGCCGACGAGCTGCCCGGAAAAAACCACGCCGAGCACGCTGACAAGGCTCATGAAGACGGCGACCAAGGTCATCATCTTCGCGGCCAGCGACCATGCCGACGCATCGCCCTCCTTTTCGATCCGCTGCGAAAATACGGTGACGAACGCGGTCGAGAGAGCGCCCTCGGCAAAGAGGTCGCGCAGGAGGTTCGGGATGCGGAACGCGATGATGAAGAGCCCCATTGCCGCAGTGCCGAAAAGCGAGTTGAAGAGGACCTCGCGCACAAGCCCGAGCACCCGGCTGAACATGACGGCGAGCGCGATGATCCCGCTCGCCCTGGTGTTCAGCTTCCGGCTCATCGCGCGGCCGCCTTTCGCAAGCGCTCCATGATTGCCGCCCCGAGCCCATCCTCCGGAACCGGCTCAGCGACGATGACGTCGAGTCCGGCCGTGTCAAGCCGCCGCATCGCCCCGTAGAGGTTAGCGGCCGCTTCACGGAGATCCTGATTCTCCGAAAGCCGCTCGACCCGCGCGAATCCCGCGCCCACGCTCCGCCACGAGAGAAGCCCGGCATTGGACGGGACGTCCGCCGAGTCGCCGATCACGAGCGGCGTGCGCGGCGCATAGTGGCTCGCGAGCCCGCCGGGCGCGGAAATCCCGGCAACGCCTCCGCTCACAGTCCCGAATGCCGTAAGCTCGCCGGCGGTCACCGGGCCGCTGCGTAGGATGTGCAGCCCGGTGCCCCGCACGAGCACGATCGTGGATTCAATGCCGTGCGCGCAGGGGCCGCCATCCACGACAAGCGGAATCCTCCCGCCCAGCTCGGCGATGACATCCGCCGCCGATGTCGGGCTGATCCGCCCGAAGCGGTTTGCGCTCGGCGCCGCGACCGGTCGGCCAAAGGCGCGAAGGACCGCCTGAAAAACCGGATGCGCACTCATCCGCACCGCGACCGTCCCCTGGCCCGCCGTCACGATATCGGGAATGATCTTCCGGCGCGGCAGCACGAGCGTGAGAGGACCCGGCCAAAATCGTTCCGCAAGCAGCGCGGCCGTTTCCGAGACCTCCGCAACTTCCTCCAGCCAGTCGCGGGAAGGAACGTGGACGATCAGCGGGTCGCTGAGCGGACGGTCCTTCGCCTCGAAAATCCTCGCGCACGCGACCGGGTCGAGCGCGTCCGCCGCCAGCCCATAAACCGTCTCGGTCGGCAGCGCAACCACCTCTCCCGCCGCCAGCAGGGCGACCGCTGCGGCCCCCCCATCGGCTGATCGTTCAACTCTCGTGTCAAACCGCCCGGCCATCACCCGCACGCATGGGGGGCAGTCCGGTGGACTGCCGTCTGCAGATCGGCGTGGGCCCGGGCGACATGGATGTATTTTTCCGCCCAGTGCCGGAGGGCGGCGCGCTCCTCGGTGCCGAGCGCGCGGACGACTTTTCCGGGCGTGCCCATGACCATCGAGCCGGCTGGAATCTTCGTGCGCGGAGTGACGACCGTGCCGGCAGCGATCAGGCATTGGTCGCCGATCTCGGCTCCGTCGAGTACGACTGCGCGCATGCCGATCAAGCACTCATCTCCGACCGTGCAGGCATGCACGATCGCCCCGTGGCCGATCGTGCAGTAGGCGCCAACAATGGCAGGCAGGTCGTCTGCAAGGTGCAGGATCGAGCCATCTTGGACATTCGACCCCTCGCCGATGATGATGGACTCGATGTCTCCCCGGAGGATCGCCCCGTAAAAGACGCTGGCATCCTTCGCAAGACGCACGTCGCCGGTGATCCGCGCATCCGCAGCAACGAACGCGGCCTCGGAAAGTTGCGGCTTGCGCGACAGGAATTTTTCAAGGCGGTCGGTAATCGTCAGAATCTTCATCTCGGCAGGACGTTGGGATAAATCCTCCGGGCATGTCGAGGTGGAAATTTCTTGGCCCTGATCCAATGCCCATTGGCACTGCGCAAACGCACGTCGTTTCCTTCACAGGCAGGAGATCGGAGTTTTTTGGCATCCGCCGGAAAAATTTCATTGCCAAGAATGCGGACATCCCGCCTAGTTGTGCTTCCCGCAGAATCAAACCACGCGAAAAAAACAAATCATGAGCGAGCGAAGAGTAGTTCTCACCGGCATGGGCGTCGTGACGCCGATCGGCAACGATGTCCCGACTTTCTGGCAGTCCCTGATTGCCGGGCGCAGCGGAATCAGCCGGTTCACCGCATTCGATTCGACCGACTTCGCGTGTAAGATCGCCGGCGAGGTCAAGGACTTTGAGCCCGGAAAATCTTTCAAGAACCCGAAGTCGGCGAAGCGGACCGACCGGTTCACGCAGTTTGCGATGGCGGGGGCGAAGATGGCGCTGGAAGATTGCGGGATTGATCTTGACCGGGTGGACCACAACCGGTTTGGAGTGATTTTGGGGAGCGGGATCGGCGGGCTGGCGAGCATGGAGGAGGAGTGCCAGCGGCTGCTCGAGCGCGGGCCGTCGCGGGTGTCGCCGTTCACGATCGCGATGATGATCTCAAACATGGCGAGCGGGATCGTTTCGATGGAATACGATTTGCGCGGTCCGAACATGTGCATCGTGACCGCGTGCGCGACCGCGAACAATTCGATGGGCGAAGCGTGGAGGATCATCAAATTTGGTGATGCCGACGTTTTCATCGCCGGCGGCTGCGAGGCGACGATCACTCCGCTCGGGATTGCGGGATTCTCCGCGATGAAGGCGGTAAGCTTCCGCAACGACGAGCCTGAGCGGGCGTGTCGGCCGTTCGACCGCGATCGCGACGGGTTCATCATGAGCGAGGGCGCGGGGATCATGATTCTCGAGGAATACGAGCACGCGAAGCGCCGGGGCGCACAAATTTATTGCGAGATTACCGGCTACGGATGCACCGGCGACGCCTACCACATGACCGCCCCGATGCCGGAGGGCGAGGGGGCGGCGCGCGCGATGAAGATCGCGATGGACCACGGAAAGGTGAACCCGGAGGACATTGACTACATCAACGCCCACGCGACATCCACCGGCCTCGGAGACATCTGCGAGACGAAGGCGATCAAGTCGGCGCTCGGCGACCACGCGAAGAAGACGATGGTCAGCGCGACAAAATCCATGACCGGCCACCTGCTCGGCGCGGCCGGGGGCGTCGAGCTTGCCGCCTGCGCGCTCGCCATCAAGCACGGCATTGTCCCCCCGACGATCAACCTCGAAAACCCGGATCCCGAGTGCGACCTCGACTGCGTGCCGAACGTCGCCCGCGAGGCGAAGCTCAAGACCGTCATCAGCAACTCTTTCGGATTCGGCGGCCACAACGCCACGCTTTTGATCAAGGCGATGGATTGAGTTCGGGAGAGCACTCCCGCCAGTGACTCCCTTCCAGATTTCAGTCCTGTTTTTCCTGCAGCTCGCGGTGATCCTTGGGGGCTGCCGTGTGGAGGGGTGGGTGGCTGCGCGGCTCGGCCAGCCGCAGGTCGTTGCGCAGGCGCTGCACAAGCATCTGGAGAAAATGACGACGGCATTTCTGCTTCCGCTGTTTTTTGTCTGTTCCGGCCTGAACATGCGTCTCGACCTGCTGATTTCTCCTTTGCTTTTCGGAGTGACCCTTGCTCCTGCTTTTTCTGGCGGTGGCAGGCAAGGGGGGGGTTGCCTGCGCGGCGGCTGCATGGTTGTATGGTGAGCCGCTGCGCGAGGCTCTCGCGATCGGCGCGCTCATGAATGCCAGAGGTCTCATGGAACTCATCATCCTCAACATCGGACTCGAGCGGGGGGGCGTCACCCCGACGCTTTTCACGATGCTCGTCTTCTTGGCCGTCGTGACGACGCTCATGGCGACACCCGCGTTTCAGCTCGTGCGAAAATCCGTCGCAGAACCTTCCCATGCTGGTTGAATCCAACCTCACCGGCTCGATCCTTCTGGCCCACCCTTGCCTAGGTGATCCGAATTTTCGGAGGACCGCTGTCTTTGTGTCGCACCATAGCGCGGACGATGGCGCGATGGGCCTCGTGCTCAACCGCCCGCTGGGCGGGACGATTCCCGACCTGCAGGGAATCCCTGTCTATTATGGTGGTCCCGTGCAGCCGGAAGACATCATGCTGGCAAGCCTCCAGTGGCGGGAAAACCCGGAGCTCGTCGCGTTCCGGATCTTTGCAAAAGTCGAGGAGGCGGTTGAAGTCGAGTGGCGGCGCGGGCTGCGCGCGTTCGCCGGGCATTCCGGCTGGACCAAGGGCCAGCTCGAAGAGGAGATCACCCAGAAGACATGGCTCGTCATTCCGCCCACACGCGCGATCATCGAGGCGAAGGATGGCGCATGGAAGGTGGCGATGCGCCGGGCGGGCCCGATGTTCCACCTGCTCTCCGAGGCTCCCGACGAGCCTTGGAACAACTGAGCCTACTTCTTTTTCAGGGCGTCCATCCGCTCGGCGATCTCCTTCGCAGGAAGGATCGCGTAGGCCTGCTGGTATTTTTTTTGCGCCTCCTCGGCCTTGCCATTGTCGGCCAGCATTTTTGCCTCGTCGCGGAGAACGACAAACTTCCCCAGCTCCGAGTTGACGTATTTTTTGATCCCGTCGAGCGAGGACGACGTCTTTGAGCCGATGAGCGCGGCCTGGCCGACAATCGTGTCGAGGATTTCCTTCGCTTGGATGAGCTCGCGGGCTGCGGCCAGTTCGCCAAGTGTCGGCAGCTTTTCAACGAATGCCGACATCGCGTCAGCGAGCGAGAGCGGGACCCGGATCATCGGCGGCGGGGAGCTTGCGCGGAACTGGCGGACCTCATCGGACATCTCGCCGACATCGGCGGCAAGCGCGGGCGGTACGATCGGCGCCGCGTCCGGTTCGGCGGGCTTTGCGATGGATTCCTCGAAGCGCACGCCCAGCGCGTTGATCCGGTCCGTGAGCTTTGCGGCCTTTGCGACGGTGGTTTCCCAGCCCTGCACGAAAAGATTTGCAGGCGCATCCTCCTCGGGCCGAAGGGCCTTGAGCTTTGCCACCAGCTCGGTCGCCTGCTCGAGCGTGATTCTGCCCGCGTTGATCTGCCGGAGGATGTCTGCGCGGGTCTCCTTGCGCAACATGCTGTCGTAGAGGGCTTGGATGCGCGCCAATACCGGCCGGGCCGACGGCTCGGCGTCGGTCAGCTCCCGCAGGCTGATGAAGTAGTGGCTTGTGGCAAGATCGAAGTCCGTGATTCTGGATGCCGCAACCATCTCAGGCCTGAGCAACTCCGCGACTGCCGCAGCCTTTTTCTGGAAGTAGGTGGCGCGTGCGGTCCACCCGCTGTTTTCCTTGATGTTTCCCGAGTCGAACTTTGCGGCATCCCCCTTGAGCGGCGCGAGCGCCCGGTCAATCAGTCGCGCGGCCTGGGGAAACTTCGCCGCTGACCCGGCCAGTTCATCAATCATTTTTTGCAGGCCTGCGCGCTCGTCATTCGAAATGATTTGGTCCGGGGTCGAGGGGAAAAAAATGACGGACACGACCCGGGCGGCCTGAACCTGGTTTGCCGGGTTGCTCGCGGTGCGGAACTGGTAATAGCCGCTGCGATTTTCTACCGCCTGAAACTCCAAGACCGTGGCCTGGTCTGGCTTCGACCATGCCTGAGGTTTGATCATCGCCAGTCCCGCGTGCTCGTGCGTCGCGCCCACGGCGACAGCGGTCTGGGCCTGAAGCGAAGCGGCGGACAAAAACGGGATCGCGCACACCGCAAGCAGACGGGGGAGGAGTTTCATGTCCCATTCTGTCTAGCAAACAATTCCCGTGCGCTGCAAACAAAACCACCGCGCGAGATCGCCTGCCCGCCCCCGACAGTCCTGCTATTTCGCAACAGAGTGGCCGACTATAGGATGCTTTTTCACCCCTCCGCCGGTGTGGGCTCGATGCCGACAATCATGGCGGTCGAGTTATCGCGTCCCGAGCGGGTCACCGCCTCCCGAACGAGGTGGGACGCCTCCCAGTTCCCCTCGCGGAGGATCTCTGGGAGCTGCGCCTCGAAGAAGCCGTCGGTGATCCCGTCGGTGCAGAGCAGGAACCGGTCGCCCGGCTCGAACCCGACCGCCCCGACGTGCGGGGTCACAAACTGGTGTCCGGCGCCCAGTGCCGCCTGGAGGACGTTTCTGCGCGGGTGAGTCTTTGCCTCGCGCTCGTTGATCGTCCCGCTCCGGAAAAGCCAGCCGACATGGGTGTCATCGTGGGTGAGCTGTTTGATCCCGCCCGCAGCCGGGAGGTAGTAGATCCTGCTGTCGCCGATATGTCCGAAATACATCCACTGTCCGCTGAACCAGCAAAGGCTGAGCGTCGAGCCCATCCCCGCGCACTCCTCGTAGCAGTCGCCGAGGTAGGTGAGCGACTTGTGGACCTCGTCAAAAAGCTGCTCGATCGCCTCCAGAAACCCCGCTGCAATTCCAGTCGCGTTCTGCTTGAAAAGCGGAGGAAGCATCGCGGTGATCTTCTCGACGGTGATTCGGCTCGCAAACTCGCCCGCCATCGCCCCGCCCATCCCGTCGCTCACCGCGAATACAAAATCCGCGCCAGCACAGTCGTCTTCGCCAACTTTTCCTAGGAAGTGGACCTCCCGCGCATCGATCGCCAGCCCGAGGAACGAATCCTCGTTGTTCTTCCGCACCCGTCCGCAGTCGGTGTGCCCCGACCACCTCAGGCGCGGCAGCGCACCGGCTCCAAGGTCGCCGCATCCCGGTCCGACTTCGTGCTCAGTCGGCATGACCATCCTCCAGAATCGTCGCAAATTCAAAGTCAATCAGGCAGAACCTGCCGTCCGACTGCCTGTACGTCACATTCCTCATCTCGGCGTCGTCGTGGCGGACCCCAAACTCATGCAGTCCCTCAAAAAGCTCGCGGCAGCGCTCGGCGTCGAGGTGGTCCACCCGGCTGCCGCAGTTCGTCGTCACAATTTTCAGATCCGCAGGGTCCGACTCGAGCAGGCGCGGCACAAACGGACACCCGCGCGCCTCCAGATGCCGGAGAACCCGCACCTCGTTTGCAAACCGCTCGTCCGCCTTCGGACCGCGGAATTGCTTGTGGACCCGCCCGTCATAGCCCAGGCGGACGGTCGCGCGCAGCGTGTCTTTCACCTGATTCATATCGGGCGAAGATGCCCGCCGGAATATTCTCGCGCAAGAAGCGAATTTACCACCGCTCCCCCACGGAAGCGGACGTTCTACTTGGCAGGGGAGGCGGTCGGCAACGGGATCGGCTCCGGCGGAGTCAACGCCTTCGCCAGCGATGCCAGGCCCTTGTATTTTTTGCCGGATTTTTTCACCATCCCGCGCGAAACTAAATTCTGAAGCTTCTCGTAAGCCCGGAGCCGCAGCATCTCCTCTCCACCGCTGGCTGCATTGCGCGCGCGCAGACGCTCGTGCACAACGTCAAAAAGCTGCTTGAACTCGAAAGAACTTTTTTTTGTCAGCACCGCGACCAATTCTTCGGTCACCAAATCCGGGAGGCGACGCGAGAACGCACTTTTCCTTTGCATAAGCATGAGGGTGAAAGGATACCACATCCTTGGCGGCATGCCAGCCTAATTTTCACCCACGCTGGCAAAATTCCAAATGCTCTTTCGAAATTCCCCATTTGTCACCGGGGGGAATCTGGGTAGGATCCGGCGATGATGCGCCGATGGATATTGCCCGGCCCGGCCGACCCGTTTGCGGCGGGGCGGTTGTTGCGCGAGCTTGATGTCCCGTCGTTTTTGGCCTCGCTGCTTGTGCTGCGAGGGTTTGGAGACGTCCCGGCTGCCGGGGAATTTTTAAACCCGCGGATGCGTTCGCTCTCGGCGCCCGAGCTGCTTCCCGGAATATCCGCCGCCGCCGGCCGCGTGCTGGATGCGGTGCGTGCGCGCGAGCGGATCGTCCTTTACGGCGACTACGATGTCGATGGCATCGCGTCGCTCGCGATTCTTGCGCGGGTGATCAAGGCGTTCGGCGGGTCGGTCGAGTGCTTTCTTCCGCACCGCGTGGACGAAGGCTACGGGCTCAGCACGGCCGGGGTCGAGCGCTGCCTCGAGGAGTTTCGCCCGCAGCTCCTGCTCGCGGTGGATTGCGGGACGACCTCCGTGAAAGAAATTGCCGCGCTGCGGGCGCGCGGGGTGGATGTGCTGGTGCTCGACCACCATGAGCCGGGGCCGGAGCTCCCGGATTGCACGGCTCTCGTCAACCCGAAGTGCGGGAAGGATTTTCACTCGCTCTGCAGCGCGGGGATCGCGTTCAAGCTCGCCCATGCGATGGTGAAGATTTCGCCAGTCCCCGGACTCGATCTCCGCGAGTATTTCGACCTTGTCGCGCTTGCGACCGTCGCCGACATCGTTCCGCTCACCGGGGAGAACAGGATTTTTGTGAGGCACGGGCTGCGTCAAATGGTCGCGACCCGCTGGCCGGGGGTTGCCGCGCTCATGGAGGTCGCGGGGGTCGTGCCGCCGGTGCGCGGGGCGGACGTCGGGTTCCGCCTTGGCCCCCGCATCAATGCCGCCGGCCGCCTCGGTCCCGCACGCGAGGCACTCCGGCTGCTTCTCACCGACGACCGCGCCGAGGCCGCGCGCCTCGCCGCCGGGCTCGACGCCCACAACCGCGAGCGCCAGGGGGTCGAGCGCTCGGTCGCCCGCGAGGCGGAGGAATGGGTCGGGCAGCATTTTGACGCCGCGCGCGACACGACGATCGTGGCTGGCAGCCGCGGCTGGCATGTCGGGGTCCTCGGGGTTGTCGCCTCGCGCGTGATGCGACGCCACCACCGGCCGACATTCATCGTCGGGTTTGACGAGCACGGCGCGGGCAAAGGGAGCGGACGCAGCATCGAGGGGCTCCCGCTGGTGGACCTCCTGCGCCAGTGCGCACCGCATCTGGAAAAATTCGGCGGCCACGCGATGGCTGCTGGAGTGAGTCTGAACGAGTCGTCGCTCCCGGCGTTTCGCGAGGCGTTCGAGCACGCGGCCGGCGCGCTCGCCAGCGAGGATCTCCTCACCCCGCGCCTGCACATCGACGCGGAGATCGAGCTCCACGACCTCGATTTTTCGCTGCTCGAAGCCCAGGATCTCATCGAGCCGTTCGGAGCCGCGAACCCGCAGCCGGTCCTCTACACGCGCGCCGTCTCCCCGGCCGGCCCACCGAAAACAATGAAGGAAAAACACCTCAAACTCGAATTTTCCGTCGGCCGCCGCCGCTTTCCCGCCGTCTTTTTCAACGCCTGCGCCGCCGACCTTCCGCGCCCGCCATGGGACATCGCCTACACGCTCGATTGGAATGTCTGGCAGGGCCGCACGGAAGCTCAGATGCGGATCGTTGAAATTCGCCGCGCGGCCTGACCCGCCCGGAGGCGGGGCCATGCCTCGGCGACTCCGATGGCTGATCTCGAAATCGGGCGGGAGAGGGGCCGGGATCGAAAAACTTCCGGGCTGCCTGTGATGGCCCGGATGCGGGTTGCCAATCCGGCGGGAATGTCGTAGGGAGTGCCGGAGATGAGCGATCTAAAAATCGAACCCGCAACCATTGACGACCTGCCGGAGCTTGCCGAGCTGCTCATGGACCTTTTTGCCCGGGAGAAGGATTTCACACCGAACCGGGAGAAGCAGCTCCGCGGGCTTCGCCTCATCCTCGAGCAGCCGTCGCGTGGAAGGATTTTCATCCTCAGGAGCCCGGCGAAAATCATCGGGATGATCAACCTTCTGATCACGATCAGCACGGCTGAGGGCGGGTTCGTGCTGCTCCTCGAGGATCTCGTCATCCGCCCCGAGCACCGGGGGCAGGGATACGGATCGCACCTCCTCCAGCACGCGATCGGATTTGCCCGACAGAAAAAGTTTTTGCGGATCACGCTGCTGACCGACCCTCCGTCGGAGTCGCGTCAGTTCTACCTCAAGCACGGTTTCGTCGTGAGCGACATGGTCGCGATGCGCTACCTCCTTTCCGATGACGGCTGAATTCGCGCGCGTGGACCTTGGCCGGGCGGAACGATGCGGACGTCCGGAAACGATTTTTTGCGAGGGGAAGCTTCCGGGCGAGGTCGCGCGGATTGCGGAGGTTCTGCGTGCGGCCGGCCAACCGGTGCTGGCAACTCGGGCGACGTCCGGGCATTTCCGTGCGGTCGCGGAGGTTTTTCCCGAAGCCGTCTGGCACGAGCGTGCGCGGTGCGTGACGGTCGGCGCGGCCGGGCCGTCGGGGTCGGGGTTTGCTGTTGGGGTCGTCTGCGCGGGGACCTCGGATCTGCCGGTGGCCGATGAGGCGGCGGTTACGCTCGAAGCGTTCGGGCAGCGGGTCGAGCGGCTCACCGACGTCGGGGTTGCGGGGCTCGATCGGCTGCTGGACGGGATCGGAATGCTGTGCGCCTGCGGGGTGCTGATCGTCGTCGCGGGGATGGAGGGTGCGCTGCCCAGCGTAGTCGCCGGGCTCGTCAGCCGCCCGGTCATCGCCGTGCCGACCAGCGTCGGCTACGGAGCAAGCTTCGGCGGCGTCGCGGCACTCCTCGGCATGCTGACAAGCTGTGCGACGAGGGTGACCGTCGTCAACATTGACAACGGGTTCGGCGCGGCCTGCGCGGCCGACGCTATCCTCCGCCTTGCGGCGGATTGCCCGCCGTGCGATCCGCCGACGCGCTGATCGCGGGGCTCCCGCCCGCCCCGCGAGAAATTTCATTGAGGATTCGCGTCCGGTGCGACACGGTATCTGGCGATGGAACTCGTCAACCTCACGCGACGGACCGAAATCGGCTCGAATTCCTACTTGCTGAAAATCGGCAGGAAGAACGTGGTTTTGGATGCGGGGATGCATCCGAAAGTCGAAGGGCTTGCGGGGGCGCCGGATTTCTCGCAGATCCCGGAGGGGAAGGTGGACGCGATCCTGATCACGCATGCGCACCAGGACCATGTCGGAGCACTGCCGATGCTGACCCGCCGCGAGCCCCAGGCGCGGGTCTTCCTCACCGAGCCGACCGCACGGATCGCGACCGTGATGCTCCACAACTCGGTGAACGTGATGACCCGCCAGCGGGAGGACGACGGGATCGCCGAGTATCCGCTCTACACCCACCGTGGGGTTGATTTCAGCGCGCAGGCGTGGTACCCGCGCCCGCTCGGAAAGCGGTTCAACCTCGAGGGCGATCCGTCGGAGAGCGACCGGGAGGTGACATTCGAATTTTTCGATGCAGGGCACATCCTCGGTTCGGCAGGGATCCTGATCCGGTTCGGCGACCGGTCGGTTTTTTATACCGGAGACGTAAATTTTGAAAATCAGGCGTTGATGCGCGCTGCGAAATTTCCGGAGTCGGGGGTTGACGTGCTGATCATGGAGACCACGCGCGGGGACGCGTCGGTGCCGATCGGGTTTTCGCGGGCGCACGAGGAGGAGCGGCTTGCACGTGGGATCCGGCGGGCCTTTGAGCGGGGGGGGGCGGTAACGATCCCGGTTTTTGCGCTCGGAAAGACGCAGGAGCTCCTGGCGATGCTCTGGCAGATGCGGCTGCAGGGACTGATCTCGCACATGCCGATCTATATCGGCGGCCTGAGCACGAAAATCAGCGGGGTCTATGACTCGCTCGCGGCCGCCTCGGTGCGCGCGCACCCGGAATTTCAGATCCTTCACGAGATGGCTCCCTACGTCCTCTCGGGAAACGAAGTGCATACGATCTCGACGAAAAAAAAGTGCATCTTTGCGCTGTCGAGCGGGATGATGACCGAGCACACGCTCTCGAATATTTTCTGCCGCCGGATCATCGGGGACGAGAACCAGAACCTATTTTTTGTCGGCTATTCCGACCCCGGGTCGCCGGCCGGAAAAATCCGGAGTGCCGCGCCCGGCGAGATGGTGAGCTTGGATCCGGCGTCCCCGCCGGTGCCGCTGCGCTGCAATATCGAGGAGTTCCAGTTCAGCGCGCATGCGAGCCGCGAGCCACTGCGCAACTACGCGGTCCTGCTCAAGCCAAAAAAGATCCTTCTTGTCCACGGCGACCGTTCTGCGATCGATTGGTTCCAGCACTCGCTTTTCAAGGAGCTTCCCGGCACCGAGATCATCGTCCCCGAGCCCGGACGCAGGATCCCGCTCTGAGCGGCGGGGGCTATTTTTTCAACGGATCGCGGGCGAAGATCGGGTAGAGCGGGACGCTTGCGAAGAGGACGATCATGGCATTGCGCGTGAGCGTGGCGTCGGAGCCGGCGACGACCCAGAGGCAATAGACGCTCACGATGGCGACGATCGAGACAACGAGGTAATGCTGCCAGCGGTTTGTCCCCGCACGGCTTCCGATCTGAAGGAACGCGATCCCGGAATACATGTAGGGCAGGATCGTGAGGATGATCGCCATGTCGATGATCTCGTTGAACTGCCCGGCGAGGGTCGGCGAGGCTGTGAGCACGACGATGAGCGACATCAGCACGCCGGAGATCAGGAAGTTGAGAATCGGGATCCCCCGCCCATCGGTGCGCCCGAACATCGCGGGAAAAAGCCCGTCCTTCGCGGCGGCGAGCGCGGACTGGCTGATCGTAAGCGTCCACCCGACGAGCGACGAGCCGGCTTTGAAGATTGCGCAGAGCGCGATGACGACGGCTCCGGCCGGCCCGACCGCCTTGGCGGCGGCGTCGGCGAACGGGGCGGAGGACTTTGCGAGTTCCTCGGCGGGCATGATCCCCATGAGGACCGTGCAGGTCGAGATGTAGAGCGCGCCTGCGATGACGAGCCCGATCATCGTGGCCAGCGGGACATTGCGCTTCGGGTTCTCGATCACGTCGGAGGCGACCGCCGCACTCTCGACCCCCATGAACGCCCACAGCGCGAAGGCGGCACTGGTTGAGATCGCGTTCCACTCCGAGTCGTGGTGCGGGTTCCAGCTTCCCATGAAGGTTTGTGGGTTGAACCAGAACCATCCGAAAAATCCGATGGCGACCAGCGGGATCATCGCCAGCACGGTCCCCCAGCCGGTGAAAAAACCGACCCATCGCGGGCCGGCAAGGTTGATCCCGGTTGCGACCCAGATCACCGCGATGCTGAATGCGGCCGAGTGCGCGGTACCGCCGAGCGCAGGCACGAGCTCGATGAAATACCCGGTCACCGTCGTGGCGACGGCGATGTTGCCGACGAGATTCGCCGACCAGTAAATGTAGTTTGTCTGAAACCCGAGATAAGGTCCGAGTGCCTCACGGGCGTACGCATACGGGCCACCGGCCTCAGGCTTGATCGCCCCGAGCATCGCAAACATCAGCCCGATCGCCCCCGCGCCGACCGCTGCCACCACCCAGCCGATGACCGAAATGCTCCCGACCGAGGCCATGCTCACCGGCAGCAGAAAAATCCCGGTGCCAACCATATTGACCAGCACGAGCACCGTGGCCATCGCGAGCCCCATCTTCTTTTTGGCAATCATGCGCACACTTTCGCTCCCGGCGGGGTCGCTGGCACGAACAAAAATCGCGGAGCAGCGCGCTTGCGCATGGCTGCCATCCGCAAGGCTACCGCTGGAGCTGCGAATCGAGCAAGCAGACCGCGCTGCGGGTCTTTTCGTCGTCCCCGATCCGCTTCTTCACCAGCTTGCAGGCATGGATGACCGTGCCGTGGTCCTTGCCGCCAAAGGCGTCGCCGATGTCGCAGAGGGAAGATTTTGTGAGCTCGCGGGAGAGATACATTGCGATCTGGCGGGGGAACGCGATGTTTGCTGGGCGGCGCTTGCTCGTCATGTCGGCGAGGCGGACGTCGAAGTGCTCGGCGACCCGGCGCTGAATCTGGTCGATTGTGACCGACTTCCGCGCCTGTTCCTGGAAGATGTCGCGGAGGAGGTTTTCGATGACCTCCCGGGTGACCGGGCGGTCGCTCAGCGATTTGTAGGACGCCACGCGCATGAGCGCGCCCTCGAGCCGCCGGACGTTGTTGCGGATTTTGTCGGCGAGGAATTCGATGACCCACGGTTCGAGCTGGATCTGGAGCCCGGCGGCCTTGCTGCGAAGGATCGCGATCCTCGTCTCAGTGTCGGGCGGCTGGATTTGGGCGGTCATCCCCCACTCGAATCGGGAGACGAGCCGCTGCTCGAGCTTCTCGATCTCGCTGGCCGGACGGTCGCTGGAGAGCACGAGCTGCTTGTGCCCGTCGTGCAGGGCGTTGAACGTGTGGAAAAATTCCTCCTGGCAGCGTTCCTTGCCGGCGAGGAACTGGATGTCGTCAATCATCAGGACATCTGCGTGGCGGTATTTCTTCCGGAATTTGACGAGCGTGTTGTGCTGGATCGCGTCAATGAACTCGTTGGTGAACTGCTCGCTGGAAAGGTAAACAACCCGCGCGGATTTTCCGGCGGCGATTACATGGTGGCCGAGCGCCTGGAGGAGATGAGTCTTGCCGAGCCCGCTAACTCCGTAAACGAACAGCGGGTTGTAGGTTCGGGCAGGGGCGTTTGCGACCGCCAGCGCTGCCGAGTGGGCGAACTGGTTGTTGGCACCCACGACGAATGCGTTAAACGTGTAGTGCGAATTCATCCCGGTGCCGACCGCTACGCCGTGGCGCTCCCTCGCCGCCTTCGGTGTCGGCCGGGGCTCGGGCGCGGACGTGGGTTCGCAGTGCGCGGTTGCGAATTGGACAGCCCGGATTGCGGGAAGAACCTCGCGGGCAGCTTCCTCGAGGATCGGAAGATAGTTGCTCTCGATGAAAAACTGGTGGATCGGATTCGGGACGCAGAGCGTCAGCACTCCGCCGTCGGAAACCGTGGCGGAGACATCGGAAAACCACCGGTCGAAACCATCGGCACTCACCCGCGAACGGATCGTCGCGGAGATTGCAGCCCAGGCGTTGGTTGATTCAGTGACCATGAAATTGTTATCTTTCAAAAGGGAATCCCGGGCTCGTCGGATTGCCGGGGGGAATCGATTCTTGCAGGTTTTTTTGCGAGGAAAAGCGGGGATTTTCGGTCGTCGGGCGGGCGAACGGTTTAAGTCTTTTGTTTTGAGTGAATTGGCAGGACGAAAGAAAATTTTCGGCAAAAAACCTGAAATTTCTTGACAGAGTTGCGGATGGGATTCGGGCGGGGAGTTAGTGTAGCCCGAGGACATCCTGCATGTCGTAGAGTCCGGGCGGACGGGTGGCGGCCCACTTGGCGGCGCGGAGCGCACCCTTGGCGAAGGTGTCGCGGCTTGACGCCTTGTGCGCGAGTTCGACCCGTTCGCCGGTGGCTGCGAAAATCACCGCATGGTCGCCAACGACATCGCCGCCCCGGATCGCGTGCATCCCGATCTCGGTTTGCGTGCGCTCGCCGGGCATCCCCGCGCGACCGTGCCGGACATCGGTGCCATACGCGAGCCCGCGCGCTTCGGCGAGGATTTCGGCGAGCCGCCGGGCGGTCCCGCTGGGCGCGTCTTTTTTCAGCCGGTGGTGCATCTCGACGACCTCAAGGTCGAAGTCCGGCCCAAGGATCTCCGCCGCCCGGCGGGTCAGCCAGAAGAGCGTGTTCACGCCCACGCTGTAGTTCGGAGCAAACACGACCGGCACGGATTCCGCCGCCCGGACGATCCTCGCGCGGTCGGCGTCCGAGTGTCCGGTCGTGCCGATGACGAGCACCTTCGAAGCCGACGCGCACGCCTCGGCGACGGATGCGGTGGCCGGGGCGTGGGAAAAATCAACGACCGCGTCGCAGCCGACGAGCGACGCCGAAAAATCGTCGCCGACATCGACTGCGGCGGAGATTTCGAGCTCGGGATCTTCCGCCGCGCAGGCGATCAGCGCGCGGCCCATCCGGCCCGCCGATCCGTTGATGAGGAGCCGGATCACGCGAGTGCCTCCAGGGTTTCGCGCAGCTTCGCGCAATTCGCGCCGGACATTTCGCAGAGCGGAAGCCGGACGTCGGGCGAAATTTTTCCGCGCAGAGAGAGCGCGAATTTGACCGGCACCGGGTTCGGCTCGATGAAGAGGTCTTTGAAGAGCGGGTAGAGCCGCCGGTGGATTGCGGCCGCCCCGGACGTGTCGCCGGACTGCCAGAGGCGGACCATGCGCGAAACCTCCGCGGGAAAAAGATTTGAGGCGACGCTGATCACGCCGACCGCGCCGACCGAGAGGAACGGGATGGTCAGCGAGTCGTCTCCGGAGAGGATTTCAAACTCCGGGGGTAGTGCGGAGCGGAGCTGGCTGACCCGCTCGACCGAGCCGCCGGCCTCCTTGATCGCGCGGATGTTTGGGCAGTCGGCCGCGAGCCTTCCCACCGTCCCTACGCCGATCTCGATCCCGCAGCGGCCGGGTATGCTGTAGAGCACGAGCGGAATTTTCACGGATTCCGAAATCGCCCGGAAGTGCCGGTAGAGCCCCTCCTGCGACGGCTTGTTGTAATACGGGGCGACCAGAAGAGCGGCGGAGGCTCCGAGCCGCTCGGCCTCGACAGTCAGCGCGACCGCCTCGGAGGTGGCGTTCGATCCGGTGCCGGCCGTGACCGGACAGCGTCCGGCCGCCGCAGCGACCGCCGTGCGGATCACCTCGCTGTGCTCGTCGTGGTCGAGCGTGGGCGATTCGCCGGTCGTTCCCACCGGCACAATCCCGGTGATCCCGCCCGCGATTTGCTCCTCGATCAGCTCCCGAAACGCGTCGGCATCGAATCGTCCTCCGCAAAACGGCGTGACAAGGGCGGTATGGGTTCCTGCAAATGACATGTCAAAACCCTAAACAAAATTTGAGCCCGGGAAAGCCGATAAATCCGCTTTTTTTGTCTGATGCCGCGCGGGGATTTACCATCGGAGCACATGCCCCGTGGTGCCGGCCGGCGGAGGCGTGCGATGAACGATGCGGGACGGAGCGTGCGCGGAGCGGTCCGGGGGATTCCCTTGACCGCAGGGCGCGGGCAGGGGAAAACATCGGGCGATGATTTCACTGACCATTCCCGTCTATAACGAGCAGGATGCGATTTTGCCGCTGTTTGAAAAAGTGTGGGGCGTCATGCAGAAGCGCGGGGGACCGTGGGAGATCATTTTTGTGAATGACGGAAGCCACGACGCGAGCCCGGTGATCCTCGACCGGCTTGCCGATGAGCATCCCGAGGTCAAGGTCGTCCATTTTCGGAGAAACTTCGGCCAGACCGCCGCGATGATGGCGGGGTTCGATTTTGCCAGCGGGCACACGATCATCCCGATGGACGGCGACGGGCAGAACGATCCGGAGGACATCCCCCGGATGCTTGCGAAGCTGGACGAGGGGTTCGAGGTCTGCTCGGGGTGGAGGAAGGACCGGCAGGACAACGCGCTGCAGAGGAACCTGCCGAGCATCATGGCCAACAAGCTGATCTCGGTGGTCTCGGGCGTCGCGCTGCACGATTTCGGATGCTCGCTGAAGGCCTACCGGGCGGAGGTCATCAAGGGGGTGCGCCTCTACGGCGAAATGCACCGGTTCCTGCCGATCTACGCGAAGTGGCACGGCGCAAGAATTTCGGAGATCCCGGTCAACCATTTCGCCCGCACGTCGGGCAGCTCGAAATACGGACTCGAACGCGTGCTCAAGGTCGTCATGGATCTTGTGACCGTGAAGTTCCTCGACAAATACATGATGAAGCCGATGTATCTCTTCGGGTTCTGGGGGATGATGTTTTTTGTGGCGTCGGCTGTGTTTGTTGCCTGGACGCTCTACATGCGGTCGCTCGGATATTATTTCACGGCGACCCCGCTTCCGATGATGGCGGTGTTTTCGTTTATGACCGGCGTGATCTGCGTGCTCATGGGCCTGCTCGCCGAGATGGTGACCCGGACGTTTCACGAGTCGCAGAACAAATCGATCTACATGGTGGGAAAAACCCGGAACCTCGGCGAGTCGGCGGGGGGCGGCTGATGTGCGGGATTGCCGGATTCTTCGGTGCCGGCGACCGCGGGGATCTTGCCGCGATGACCGCGCGGCTCGCGCACCGGGGTCCGGACGCGGAGGGGTTTTACGTCGAGGGTCCGCTGCACCTCGGACACCGGCGGCTTTCGATCGTTGATCTCGGCGGCGGCGCGCAGCCGATGGCGACCGCCGACGGAAAGCTCGTGATCGTCTTCAACGGCGAGATCTACAACCACCGCGAGTTGCGCGCCGAGCTGGCCGCGAGGGGGCATGTTTTTTTGACCGACCACTCGGACACGGAAGTCCTGCTCCACGGCTGGCGCGAGTGGGGGAGGGGACTGGTCGCACGGCTGAACGGGATGTGGGCGTTTGCGATTCGGGATGGCGACCGGCTTTTCCTGAGCCGCGACCGGTTTGGGAAAAAACCTCTCTACTACTTTCATAGGAACGGGACGTTTGCGTTTGCCTCCGAGCTCGCCGCACTGCTCGCGCACCCGCTTGCTCCGCGCGGGGAGTCGGAAATCGCGCGGGTCAAATTTCTCGCGCTCGGTCTGATCCCGGCCCCGCACTCAGCGGTCGAGGGGATCTGGAAGCTCCCCGCCGGCCACAACCTCGACGTCCGCGACGGCGGGAGCGTGCGGGTCTCGCGCTACTGGCGGTATGCCCTCGAACCGAAAGAGACGGGCGCAAGCGACGACGATCTCGCCGCGGAACTCCGCGAAATCGTCGGCCGGGCGACCCGGCGGCGGCTGATGGCCGACGTCCCGCTCGGGATCTTTTTGAGCGGCGGCATTGATTCGTCGCTCGTTGCGGCACTGGCGGCGCGCGAGCTCGGCGGCCCCGCGCTTCGCACGTTCACGATCGGGTTTTCCGAGCCCACGTTCGACGAGTCGGCGCCCGCGCTCCGCATGGCGGAATTCCTTGGAACCAACCACTCGTGCGAGGTTCTGAGCCTCGACGCGGCGGTGGGTTTCCTGCCGCAAATCTTTGATCTTCTCGACGAGCCCCAGGGCGACAGCTCGCTCCTGCCGACATGGCTGCTCTGCCGGTTCGCGCGGCGCGAGGTGACGGTCGCGCTCGGCGGCGACGGCGGCGACGAGCTTTTCGCCGGATACGATCCGTTTCGCGCGCTCCGCCTTGCAAAAATCTACTCGGCGGCGGTCCCCCGCCCGCTGCACAAGGCGATCCGCCTGCTCGCCGCCCGCCTCCCGGTCTCCCACAACAACATCAGCCTCGACTTCAAAATCAAGCGGACGCTCCGCGGGCTCGACCATCCGCCCCGACTGTGGAACCCGGTCTGGATGGGTGCGCTCGAGCCCGCCGAGCTCGCGCGCGTCACCGAATCCCGGTTCACCATCGAGGAGATCTACTCCGAGGCGGTCGCAGCATGGGACGAATGCGCGTCGCCCGACCCGCTCGACCGTGCGCTCCAGTTTTTTACCGAGATCTATTTGCAGGACGGCATCCTTGCGAAGGCCGACCGCGCGAGCATGATGAATTCGCTCGAGGTTCGCAGCCCGCTCCTCGACATCGAGGTTGCGGATTTTGCACGGAAGCTTCCGGGCCGGTTCAAGCTCCGCGGGGGGATGACGAAATTCCTGCTCAAGCGCGCGGCCGCGCCGCTGCTGCCGCCGGACATCATCGGACGGAAGAAAAAAGGATTTGGATCGCCCGTCGGGCATTGGCTGAAGTCTGGCGGGATCGTCCCTGCTCCCGGCCCGGGATTTCTCCACGACAAGCTCGACGACCATGTGAGCGGGCGTTCGGACGAGCGGCTCTACCTCTGGTGCGAATTCGTCTGGCAGCAGTGGCGGGCACGCCGGGCGAACGAGAAGGGTGCAGGGCAAAATTTTTCGCTATTCTGAAATGGGCATATTCCGCACCTTTAATGACGTCCGGAAAAACTCAGTGAAAATCGAAGGACCATCTGCAGCGACTCGCTCGGAAACGCTTTCGCGCCGCCAGATCGCCCGGTCCACGAGGCTGAGCATCTTTGCCGGATGCCTAGGCATGTTGTGGATGTCTCTTTCGGTCGGGCTGCCGCTTACGATGTTCATGGAGGCGCTCGGTGCCAGCGGCGTCCTGATCGGGTTGATCACTGCAGTCAGGTTGGCGAGCATGGCGGCGCAGATTCCGGGAGCGATGCTGGCCGAGGCGATGGGATCGCGCAAGCGGGTCTGGGCGGCTCTGGCTTTGTCGCATCGGGCGCTGTGGTTTGTGCCGGCTGCCCTGGCTCTGATCGCGCACACTGGAGAGCCGTGGATTCCGGTGATGGTGGTTGCCGCCGTGACCCTGAGCGAGATGCTCGGCAACGCCAGCGCGGCACCATGGCTGAGCTGGATGACCGACCTGATTCCCGGCCGCACGAGCGGAAAATTCTGGGGCACCCGGCAAAGCGTGGTTACTGCGGTTTCGTTGGGAGGGCTCTGGCTCGCCGGATATTTGCTCGACTCCTGCGACGGAAAGAAGCCGTCCGCAAGCCTGGCTGGCTTTGCCATCGTGTTTGCCCTGGCTGCCGTGTTCGGCCTTCTGGATATCATCGTCCACCTTGGAGTGCCGGAACCCACGCGGGCCGTTGTGCAGGAAGGCACGCCGGCCTGGCGGCGGCTGCTCGCCCCGCTGCATAGTGTTGCCTTCCGGCGTCTGACGCTTGCGATTGGTGTGTGGAGTTTCGGGTTTGCCATGGTCGGAACATTTGGCATCGTTTACCTGAAGAAGGAATTTGCACTGAGCTACTCCGAACTTGCGGTGCTCACCGTCGCGGGTTCCCTTGGTTCCGTGGCGTCCAGCTATTTTCTCGGAAGCCTGATCGACCGCGTGGGATCGCGCATCTCGGCCTGCCTCCTTTTCCTGACCGCCCCGCTCAGCATGCTGGGATACTTCTTTATCGGGGAAGGCATCCACGAATTTGCCGGCCTGAGGGTTTCCGACGTGACCCTGATCATTTTCCTGACAAGCATTTGTGGAGGAGCTCTGTTCTCCGGCGTTGGGCTTTGTCAGATCCGACTCCTTGGCGTGTTGTCTGAGGCTTCTGGACGCACGATGTGGATGGCGGTGCATGCTTGCCTGATCGGTTTTCTGGCCGCGCTGGGACCTCTGACGGGAGGTTTTGTCATGGATTGGTTTGCGGCCCACCCAACCGGGTGGGAGCTGTCGGGCGGGATCGAGTTTTCGTTTTACCACGCGCAGATTCTGTTGTTTTTTTTGCTGGCATGGGGAGTGGCACTCCCCGTCCTGCTGAGTGTGCGAATGCCCGAAGGCGAGATGCCGTTCAACGCTGCGGTCTCCGAGATGTTGCTAACCAGCCCCGTTCAGGTCGTCCGCAACTTTTACAACATCAGCCTCATGACGACCGGTTCCACGCGCCGGGAGCGTGCCGGTGCGGCCCGCAAGCTTGGAGGCACCCGCACGCGTCTCGCTGTCCCCGATCTGGTGGCCAAGCTGGAAGACCCCTCGCTGGATCTCCAGGAAGAAGCTGTCGAAGCATTGGGTTCCATCGGATCGCCTGAGGCGGTGGATGCGCTGCTGGCACAACTCCGCGATCCTTCCGCACTGGTCGCGCCCAAGATCTGTCGGGCACTTCGGCAGGCGGCGGATCCCCGCGCTGTGGATGCGCTCATCGGCGAACTGTCTTCCCCGGAGCGCGAAGTCGTCATCGAGAGCGTGCGCGCGCTGGGATCCATCGGCGAACGCCGCGCTATTCCCTGCCTCCTCGACCTCATGAAGGAAACCCGTGATCGTAAACTCCTCGCCGTGAGTAGCGAGGCTCTCGCGTTGCTTGGTGAGCTGTCGGCAGCCTACCAGATCATCCCCCAGATACGGGAAACCGAAAGCCGGACGCTGAAGCAGGCTCTCTCCCTCGCGCTCGGCGACTTGCTCGGGGAACCCGAGGTCTTTTATCAGCTTCTCATTCTTGATAGGGAATCCTCTGGAGCCGGGGCGGCCAAGGAGCTCGGACGTCTGGGCCGGAGGGTCAAAAAACACTTCCCTCGGGCGGTCCGCCAGATCGAGTCGCTTGACGAGTTGGAGGCCGCCTACGAAGCGGGCGACTTGGAGCGGTGTTCTAGCCTCCTCCTTCACCTCGGGCTCCACCTGATCCAATTCATGCACCGCCTGCAGTTGACGCTTGACCCCAACCAGGCCATGCTGAACCTGATGGAATGTGATCGGCAGGCGGGCATCACCGTCTGGTATCTCAAAATCCTCGATGAGCCCTGGATGATTCAGGGCCGCGACGCACGAGATTCTGCCGACATCCTTCTCGGCATCCACATTCTTACGAGCCGGATGGCAGCCCGCTCGACCGCCTCGTAGGCGTCCTTCCGTTGCATCCATATCCAGCCGCAGGGAACAACACGCGCGCTCTCGCTGTATGAGTAAAGATTTTTTGTCCTGCACCCAAACGAGATGCGCGAAAACAGGTTTGCGCGCGGGGGGGTGCTCCGGTAGGTTGACCGCAATATGGGAAGACAATGGTTGCATGCGAAGCGCGAGGTCGCGAACCTCAAAAAGGGCCAGGTTGTCGGCAAGTTGGTCAAGGAGATGATGGTCGCCGCCAAGCTCGGCGGACCGGATGTCGAGGGGAATGCCCGGCTTTTTGCCGTGGTGGAAAAGGCCCGCAGGGCGTCGGTCACACGCGACGTGATCGAAAAAGCGATCAAGAAGGGCGCGGGGATCGGCGATGAAAAACTCGTCCTCGACCAGCTCGTCTTCGAGGGCTATGCGCCGCACAAAGTGCCGGTCATCGTCGAGGTGCTCACCGACAACAACAACCGGACCGCGCCCGAGATCCGCGTGCTCTTCAAAAAAGGCCAGCTCGGGATCGCCGGTAGCAATAAATTTTTATTCGACCACGTCGGGATCGTCGAGGCTCACCACCCGGATCCGGCGGCGGATGCCGAGGCGGCGGCGATCGAGGCGGGCGCGAACGATTTTGTGGCACTGACGCACGACGAAAATGACGACATCCCGGCGGGTGTCGCGGGGGCGCGGTTCCTGACCGAGCGCCCGGCGACCGCCTCCGCCGCAAAATGGCTTTCAGCCAACGGCTGGACCGTCGTGACCTGCGAGCTCGGGCATGTCGCCAAGCAGATCCCCTCGCTCACCGAGGCCCAGCGGGTCGAGGTCGGCGAGTTCCTCCAGGCACTCGAGGACCACGACGACGTTCACCGGGTCTGGGCGGCCATCAAATAAAAACGCAAGCCAGCGGATTCCCCTGCCGGAAATGAGGTTGCAGAGTTGGCGAAGAACGCCGAGATTTTCGCGTCGCCAGCGGAGCAATTTTTCAAAAATCATTGGCCGCGC
>DYRS01000304.1 GCA_020718585.1 Chthoniobacter flavus | reverse complement strand
TCATGTAAAAAGCCGTCGCTTCTCCTCTGGGAGAAAAGCGGACGTAGGCTTTGGGGGCGAGGGGAGGTGAAATCCTGATGATCCCGGCGGCGGGTGCCGGGGTGCCGAGGTATTGCCAGAGGAGAAAGCCGAGGTCATTTGTGGAGCTGACTCCGTATCGGGGGGTCTGGCCCGAGTAAAGTGGCCCGGGAAGCGTCGCGTCATGGTCGCCGGTGTAACTCTGAATCGCCGATCCGACTTGTCTCATCCGGGTGATGGCATCCACGCGATCCGCCGTGCGCATGCTATTCTTTATCGCCGGGAAGGCGAGTGCGGCAAGGACGGCGATGATCGCCACGACGACCAGAATCTCGATGAGGGTAAACCCGTTTCGGCGGATGGGGCGTGGCTGGCGCACGGGGTCAGGGCTGAGGAGCTTCCGTCTCGACGCGGGACAGCGAGATGTCATCAAGGAAAATCGGCCCCTTCACCCCGCGGGCGTAAAATTCCGGACGCCCCAACTGGTTGGCCGGAACGTCGTTTGGAATCTGAAATTCCGCCTCGACGTGCGTCCACTCCGCGGGGAGATTGCAGGCGATTTCCCCGATGTCGAGAGAGCCCGAAGCGTCCCTCACAACGGCGGCCCCATTGGCTCCGATGAAAATGAGTTTGCCGAGTTTTTTCCAATCCTTCAGGAGGGGGAATCGCACGAAGAACGCTGGCTGGGAGGTGGAATCGGTGGCCTCCGTCGAGCGGATCCAGAAGGAGAGTTTCCATTTGCTCCCGGGTTGCACGGTGAGGACTTTCTCTCCTCCGGCATAAACTTCCGGACAAATGCTGAAACTGGCAAAGTTTTCCGAGATCATCGCCCCCGCTGCCGCGCCGGACTTCTGGCCTTCATTCACCTGGTCGATACGACAGGGAACCGCCTGCGATTGTTCGGACACATACAGCACCCACCCGCCCGACCCTTCCTCGAAGCCGGGGTTGGGGATCAGATTGTCCTCGGCTCGAACGCTTCCGGACGCGAGGAGGGCTGCGGCGGTCGCACAACATATCAGAAGAGGGGTGGTGTTCATGCGGGCAAGATCTCTCGGAGGGGATCGGGAGGCAAGTAATTCAAATTTGACACGGGTAAGTTACGCCGCCTGCGGTGCCTTGGCGGGTTGACAGGGGCGGCGGGCGCCGGTTCTTGTACAAAGAACTGATGCCCGCCGCCGAGGTCGTCTCCTCATACAAAAGCCTCGAGCTCGTCGAACGGGCGTTCCGCAATCTCAAGACCGTGCAACTGGAGGTGCGCCCGGTTTATCACAAAACCGACGAGCGCATCCGCAGCCGCATTGTCCATAGAAGTCAGGTGCGAAGATCGAACGGTTGCCAGAATTGGTCCTCGGACGACGTTTGCAACTCAAATAATCGCGATCCTTCATGCGCGTGATCCTGGACCTGGTCGCCGGCCACACCTCGATGGATCACTCCCGTTTCCTTGCCGAGGCCGCCGACCCGAAATCGCCGGACGCCA
>DYRS01000303.1 GCA_020718585.1 Chthoniobacter flavus | reverse complement strand
TTAGCAGTCTCGACCGGGTCGAATGGTGTAGTTCCATTCTCCGTGGAAGCGATCGGGTACGAGATGGACGATCGCCATCTCTTCGTCCGTCACTTGGCGTCCCAGAGGGTAGCGGCGGTGGTCCAGGCGGCATGTGACCTTCAAGCCCTTGGCCGTCGTCGTCGCGGCTATCAAGCGGACGATGGTCTCGTAGTCGGCGAGAGGTTCTCCGCGCCAGTTCGACGAGATGAAAGAGAAGAGTCGGTGTTCGACCTTGTTCCACTTGCTCGTGCCGGGAGGGAAGTGAAACACCCTGATCGGCAGCCCGATGTCGTTGGCCATCCGTTGAAGCTCGAATTTCCATTGGCGCCTGCGGTAGCCGTTGCTGCCCCCGCCGTCGGCCGTGACGAGGAGTTCGCGGGCCCCACGGTACAGACGGCGTCCTTCAAAGCGCCACCATCCCCGAATCGAAGCGACCGCGAACGCGCTCGTATCGTGATCCGTGCCGATGTTCACGAAGCCGGTGTTCCTTCCTAGGTCGTAGATCCCGTAGGGGTAGGCGCGAGGGACCGACGCATCCGGGAAATCGTAGGTCTGCACCCGTCGCGGAGAGCCGACGTTACGCCACTGCTGGCCGCGGTTGACGTAGTTGCCGATGAGTTCCTTCTTCTTCGTGTCGACCGAGATGACCGGCGCGCCTTTGGCCAGTGCCCTGCGCACCGCTCCGCTGATGTGACGGAACTGCGCATCCCGGTCCGGGTGATCTGCCCCCTCCTCGAGCTTCCGGTTCCCCTGAAGGCTGAAGTCCATCTGTCGCAGAAGCTGCGCGACCTTCTCGTGACTGATCGGCTGGCCGGTCGCCATCAACTCAGCGGCCAGGGTCCGCGTGCTCTTGACCGTCCACCGCAGAGGCGCCTCCGGGTCGCCACGAGACAACGGATCGACAAGCCCCTCGAGCTGACTGAGGAGGCTCGGGTTGAGGGTGACCAGCGTCGGACGGCCTGCACCCGGTTGCCGAATCCGCCCGGGCGCCAGCGGTGGCTGATCGAGTTCGTGGAGAGCCTTCGTGATCGTCGTCCGGGAAAGGCCACAGGCCAAACTGACGGCCGTCACTCCGCCATGACCGAGTTGCCGAGCTTCGTTCGCGGCAAAGAGCCGGCGCGCACGCTCATCCAAGTGGGGCCAGATCAACCCCACCTTCTCCCTCAGTTCAGCCAAGTCCGCCATATGGCCTAACGATACGCCGACGGCTCCGAGGCGTCCACGTTATTTATTGACGATGCCTAAGCGGAGAGGGACAAGGAAAAGCCTTGATCTGCGATCCCCAAGGCGCCGGTTCCCGCTAACTTCGGCCCCTGCTGCGAGAACTGTGCGATGGCGGAAGGCGCAGCGAACGGCGTGCCAGAGACGAGGATGATCAGGGCGATGGGATTACGCGTCCTCATAGAGAGCTCTCCGCGTCGCCATCGTATTTCATCACCCTCCAGGCCCGGCTCTTCGGCAACCCCTCTCGCCACCAGATCACCCA
>DYRS01000016.1:15335-25494 GCA_020718585.1 Chthoniobacter flavus | reverse complement strand
GAATGCGGGCAGGATGCCCGCGCTCCTTTGGGTTGCAACTTTCGGAGATGCGCCCAATTTATGTCCCGGACTTTACCGCAACAGAAAACCTTGACAGACATTCGGCGACGAGCGTCCTAGGGAAACGTGTGTAGAGCAAAAGGCAAAAGGGGTCAGCCATTTATTATTGCCATCTTATGCAGTTCTTCATGGACAACCCTCAACTTCCGCCCCGCTCGGACTTCTGCCTCGCTCACGCAGATTACTCAATCCATGAAAAAACAGATGAAATGGCTCTGGGGATGCGCCCATTCACTGTGGTGGAATGCTTGCTTGTTGTGCGGAGCGGTTGGTAGAGTGCGGGCATCGTTCGATGCCCAACCCTCAAGACACCCTGCGGAGTGCCACGATTATTTTTTCGCTCCGCCGCACTCCGGTGTTTGCCGGGCTGTCCGATGGGGATCTGCGGATGATCGGCGACCTGTGCATCCTGAAGGCGTTCGGAAAAGGCGAATATGTGTTCCGCCAGCGCGAGCCGGCTTATGGGTTTTTTATCGTCCGCCGGGGGATCATTAATGTTCATCGCGTGGGGGTTGACGGGCGCGAGCAGGTGATTCATTTGTTCCGTCCGGACGAGTCGTTTGCAGAAAACTCGCTGGTCAACGAGGGCGGGTTTCTGACCGATGCGCGCTCGGTGAACGAGAGCGAGGTGATCCTCGTGCCGAAGGCGGAGTTTCTTCAGATCCTGCGCCAGCGGGCGGACATCGCGCTGCGGATCATGGCCTCGCTGAGCGTCCACATGCGCGGCCTGATCTCATCGCTTGAAAGCGTGACACTGAAGGACTCCGAGACGCGGCTCATGAACTGGATCCTGCGCCGGTGCCCGAGGCCGATCACCCACCGTCCGGTCGAGGTGGCGATCGGGATGACCAAGACGATGTTGAGCAGCGAGCTGGGGACCCGTCAGGAGACGCTTTCGCGCTCGCTGGCGAAGCTCCGTGAGTCCGGGTTGCTCTCGGTGCGCGGGCGCACGCTGAAGATCCCGGACCCGCTGAAGCTCAAGGCCGCGTTCGTCGCGCACCTCGACGGTGCCGGGCCGCTCGCCGCACGGAAATTCTGACCGGCGCGGCGAATCCACTCTAGTGTTTTTTCCCGCCGAGGCGGAGGAATGTGGGGACGTCGAGGTCCTCGCCCTCGATGATCGTGGGCGCGATTTTTTCGAAGCGTCCGCGGGCGACCGGTTCGAACTGGAGTGTTTCCTGTTTGACCTTCTGGGCGGGGGCCTTTGGTTCCGGCCTTGGTTCCGGCTGCGGCTGGCGCGGGGCGGTCCGCTGGGGCGGACGGAGCGGGGGCGCGGGGTCTGGCCCGATGAAGGAATCCTGTGAGGGCAGCGGTTCGGATTCCACGGGGGGGGCTTCGCGCTCCAGCCGGCGGGCTTCGGGGCGGCGCGTGCTGGGTTCGGCGCGCGGCTGCGGGGCGGCTGCGGAGCGGGCGGCGCCACATTTTGCGATGAGCGAGAGGACGAGCGGGGCGGCGTGATCGGGGAGCGTGCTCACACCGACATGGAGGAGCGAGCTGTCGGGAGTTTTTTTTGAGATTTCGCGCATGATCGCGCCGACCTCGGCAAACGAGAGCGACGGCGGGCCGGAGATGTGGATGAGGACGCTGGAGGCGTCGTCGAGGAGCCGGCCCTGGTCGAGGAGCGGGCTGGCGAGCGCCTCCTCGAGGGCCTCGTGTGCGCGGTTGTCGCCGGAGGCGGAGGAGGTCCCGAACAGGCAGTTGCCGTCGCCGCCCCTGAGGACGGCGAGGAGGTCGGGCAGGCCGACGCCGAGGGGGCCGGGAGCGGAGACGAGGCGCACGACCGACTCGACGCAGCCGCCGAGCAGCTCGTCGCAGCAGGAGAACGTCTCGGCGACGCCCTGGCGCGGCTCGGAAAGTTCGGCCATCCGGTCGTTTTCAAAATGGATCACGGCGTCGGCGGACTCGGAAATTTCGCGGAGCGCGGCGGCCGCCTGGGCCGACCGGCGGCGGCCCTCGAATGCGAACGGCGAAGTGATGATCGCGAGGAGGAGGACGTCGGATTTTTTTGCGGCGCGTGCCAGGAGCCCGGCCGCACCGGATCCGGTGCCCCCGCCGAGACCGGCGCAGAGGAAGATGATGTCCGCCCCGGCGACGGCAGCCTCGAGATCCGCCTCCGATTCGCGGGCTGCGTCGAGCCCGATCTCGGGGTCGCCGCCCGCGCCAAGCCCGCGGGTGGTGAGCGGCCCGAGGGAAATTTTTGTGGACGCGACCGACGACGAGAGCGACTGCTGGTCCGAGTTGATCGCGACGGTTTCGATGTCAAGGCGTCCGCCCATGCTGATCCGGTCGGCGAGGTTGACGCCGGCGTTGCCGAGTCCGATGAGCCGAACGACGGGGGTTTCCGAGCGGTCGAGGTATTTCGGATACGTGATCATGGGGGGGTTAGAACGGGAGGCGGAACATGCGGCCGAATTTCCTGAGAACGCGGCCGCCGAACGATTCGTCGGGGGATTCCGAGCGGACCGCCTGGCCGTATTTGGCGAGCCCGATGCAGGTTGAAAACTGGGGGTTTTCGAACGCCGAGGTCGGTCCGGAGACCGCTTGGGCGCGGGTGAGCTGGACCGGCATTTCGAACACCGACTCCGCGACCTCGCGGATCCCCCGGATCATGCTGCAGCCGCCGGTGAGCATGACGCCCGAGCCGAGCAGGTGCTGCGGCACCTCGTCGCCGAGCCGCTTGCGCAGCAGGGTAAAGAGCTCCTCGACGCGCGCGTGGATGATCATGTTGAGCATTTCCCGCTCGACCTCCTTGCCGGAAAACCCGGTGTCATTTTTTAGGACGATTTTGTCGCCCGGCAGGGATTTGCCGAGCGTGGCCGAGCCTTCTTCGAGCTTGAGTTTTTCGGCGCGGGTGATCGGGATCCGGAGCCCGAGGGAAATATCGTTGGTGATGTGGTCGCCGCCGACCGCGAGGACCCCGCTGTGGCGGACGGCACCGTCGAGATAGACGATGTAGTCGGTCACGCCTCCGCCGATATCCACGACGATCGCGCCGGATTCCTTCTGGTGCTGGTCGAGCACGACCTGCGCGGAGGCCAGCGAGTTGACGACCACGTCGTCCACCTCGACGTTGCATTCCTTCACGCAGCGGATAGAATTTTGGATCCGGTTTGTGACCCCGTGGATGATGTGGAAGTCCGCCTCGAGCCGGCTCCCAAGCATGCCCACCGGGTTGAGCACGCCCTGCTGTCCGTCCACATAGTAGTGCTGGATGATCGAGTGGAGGATGGTGTTTTCGCGCGGGAGGCTGATCTCCTTCGCCTTGTATTCGACCTCCAGGATCTCGTCGTCGGTGATCTCGCCGGATTCGTCTGCAATGACGACCGACCCGCGGTTGTTGAAGCTTTGGATGTGGCTGCCGGTGACGGCGAGCCAGACGCTGCGGATTTCGATCTCGCTTTTTTCCTCGGCGTCCGAGAGTGCCTCGCGCACGCAGCTGCAGGCATTTTCAAAGTCAACGATCTCTCCCTTGCGGACCCCGCGCGACGGCGCCTCGCCGACCCCTAGCAGGCGGATCTCGCCATCCGGTCGGCACTCGGCGACGACCGCGCAGATTTTGGTCGTCCCGATTTCCAGCCCCACATGAAAGTCCTCGCGTGCCATGACTTAGTCTCCTTTGTTGTCCTGAATGTGCTGGGGCACTTGGGCGGTCTGGGCGCGCGCGGCGGGAACGAATGTGACCGGGGTGTTCCGGCGGACCATGAGGTTCACCGACTCGAGTTCGCGTCCGCTGTCCCGGCAGTGTTCGAGAAGCTGGCGGAGGCGGTCGAGCTGGTCCGGGAAGTCCTCGGCGAGAAATGTGATCCGCGCATTTTTGTCACTGACGACCTCGACGCAATATCCCTTGGCGATGTTCATGCTGCGGATTCCGAGCAAGCAATCCGGTCGGGATTCGACTTCGCGGAGGAGGGCGAGCGCGTTCCGAAGGTCATCGCTGTGGAGAGGTTCGCCGTCGCGGATGCGGTCGTCACGCACGCCGCAGATCACCGGCAGGCGGTGGAAATCCGGCTGCACGATGCGCGGCTTCATGAGGAACCCGGAGTCATCCGCGAGCAGTGTCGACGAGGCATCGACCGGGTCGGAATCGTTTTCGCAGGACGAGACCCAGGCGACCGGCTTGCGGGCGGCGAGGGTGATTGCGATGCGGTCGGGCAGGCGGCGCTCGATGACGACGTCGGCGACCTGCGGGATCGCGCGCAGGGAATTTTCGGCAGCGGCGAGATCGACGCGGAAGATGTTTTCGCCTTCGCGGATTCCGGTTTCCTCGAGCGCGTCGTCGTGGGACATGATTCCATCGAGATCGAACGTCACCTCGCGGAGCGTGTATTCGGCGTTGGAAAAAAAGAATTTATCGAGAGCGGTTTCGACTCCGAGCCAGCCGACGGCGCCGAGCGCGAGGACGAGAGCGGACGTCCAGAAGAGGGTGGATACTTTCTGGCGGCGCTCGCGGCGAGCAGTCCCCTTGCGGACCTTGACTTCGAGCAGGCGGGTTCTGCGTCCGCCGGGGTGGTGGCGGCGGTTTCCGGTGATCGGTCTCTGTGTGCGGCGGATCATGGGTGGCCGAGGGAAAGCCCGGCGATGACCTCGCAGAGCGCCGGGAACCCGAGCCCGGCGACCGCCGCCGCCTTTGGGAGGAGGCTGGTTTCGGTCATGCCTGGGATCGTGTTGATTTCGAGAACGTTGAGCTGTCCGTCGGACGCGAGGAGGATGTCCACGCGCGAATAGACACGGAGGTCGAGCGCGCGGCAGGCGGCGAGCGCGGTGGCCTGGATGGCGGCGGTTGTGTGCGCGGGGATGGCGGCCGGGACATGGTAGTCCGACGCGCCCTTCGTGTATTTGTGTTCGTAGTCGTAGAACCCCTCATGAGGGACGATTTCGACGATCGGGAGGGCGGTGTCGCCGAGGACGCCGACCGTGAGCTCGCGGCCCTTGGTGAACTCCTCGACGAGGACGGCGTCGCCGTAGAGGAAGCAATCGTCGAGCGCGGCGGGGAGATCAGAGGCGGCGGCGACGATATGCACGCCGACGCTCGAACCCTGGCGCGGCGCCTTGACGACGCACGGGAATCCGAGCGTGGGCACCCCGCCCGGGCGGATCGTTTCCCACCGAGCGGTCGGAACTCCGGCGCGGTCGAAACACACCTTTGTTTCGATTTTATCGAAGGCGATGCGGCTCGGCTCCGCGCGCTCGCCGGTGTAGGGGACGCCCATCGCGTCGAGGCACGACTGGACCCCGCCATCTTCACCGAATGTGCCGTGGATGATGTTGAACGCGAGCGCGGTGTCCGGCGGGAGGGTGAACCCGGGGCCGGAGACATCGAGTTCGGTGACGCGCGCGCCGCATTGCCGGAGCGCGCCGGCGACCGCCGCGCCCGAGCGCAGCGAGACGTCGCGCTCGCTGCCCGGACCGCCCATCAGCAGGGCGACCGGCAAATTTTTTAAAATCCCCTCGAATGTGTTTTTCATGAATCCGCCCCCACGATTTGGACTTCGGTTTCGAGGTGGATCCCTCGGACGCGCGCGGCCGACGCCTGGATTTCCCCGATGAGCGTGAGCACCTCGTCCGCGGTCGCCCCGCCGTCGTTCACGATGAAATTCCCGTGGACCTCGGAGACCCGCGCGCCGCCGACCGCAAAATTTTTGAACCCAAGTTCTTCGATCAGGCGACCTGCGGTGATCGCGTCGGGATTTTTGAAGATACATCCGGCGCTGGCGGCGACCGGCTGGGACGCGCGGCGTTTGGCCGACGAGGCGGTGGTGATCCGGTCAATTTCCGCGTGGGTTGATGGTGATCCCTTGAGGATGGCCGAGAGCGCGAAATTTTGCTGGAGCATCGGGACGTTGCGGTAGCGGACATCGATCTCTGCGGGCGTGCGGGTAAAGATATTGCCATCTTGGTCGCAGAACCGGACCCGGACGACCTGATCGAACGTCTGGACGCCCATCGCGCCGGCGTTCATGCGGAGCCCGCCGCCGAGGTTGCCCGGAATGCCTTCCATCCACTCGAACCCTCCGATTTCGGCCGAGCGGGCGAGTGCGGCGAGCTGTTTAAATTTGACCCCGACGCCGGCCGAGATTTCGTCGCCGGCGACGTCGTGGCGGAGGAATTCCCCGCGGGCGAGGTGGGCGACGACGCCAGAGATCCCGCCATCGCGGACGAGGAGGTTCGACCCGCGGCCCATGACCATAAACGGGATTCCCTCATCGAAGCAGAACTGGACAAGATCGGCGAACCCCTCCTCGGATTCGGGTTCGGCCCAGAACTGAGCCGGGCCGCCAACGCGCATTGTGGTGTGGCGGGAGAGCGGCTCGTGGAGTTTAATGACGCCCGGCCCCATTGCGGCGAGGAGCTTTTCGCGGAGCGTGAGATCCTGCGCGAGGCGGGTGCCGGCCTCGTGGATATTGCCGGCCCCGAGGCTGATGACCAGGTCGCCGGGCTCGATGACGGCGGCGGCCGCGCGGTGGATTTGCGAGATGTCCGGGACGTGGCGGGCCGACGGGTGGCCGTGTGCGACGAGCGCCTCGACGACCGTCGCGCCCGAGACCCCGGGCAGGGGCTTTTCGCTGGCCGCGTAAACGTCGGCGACGAAGACATGGTCGGCAAGGTCGAACGCCTTTCCGAACGCGTCCTTGAGCGCGAGCGTGCGCGAATACCGGTGCGGCTGGAACATCGCGACGACCCGCTTCCACCCCCCGGTGCGGGCGGTCGCAAGGGTCGCGGCGATCTCGGTCGGATGGTGTCCGTAGTCGTCCACCAGCAGGTGGTCGGGCGACTCGTAGCGGATCTCAAACCGTCGGCGCGCGCCCCGGAACGATTCGAGCGCGGGCGCGATCCGGTCGAACGGAACCCCGACCTCGGTCGCGAGCGCGACGACCGCGAGCGCGTTCACCGCATTGTGCGCGCCCGGGATGTTCAGGACGATGTCGCCGAGCGGACGGCCGCGGTGGAGGACGGAAAAGCAGGAGCGGAAATTTTCCGTTTTGAGCGCCGCGATCCGGTAGTCGGAGTCATCGGAGTGCCCGTAGGAGATCGCGCGCGGGTGGGCGGCGCAGACCCGCCGCGCGCCCTCGTCGTCCGCGCAGAAAAAGATTTTCCCCGACGTCTGGGCGACGAGCTTTGCATAGACTGCGTCAATTGCGGCGAGGTCGCGGTAGAAGTCGAGGTGTTCCGGCTCGATATTGAGGACGATCGCGTGGATCGGGTGATAGTTAATGAGGGTTCCGTCGCTCTCGTCGCCCTCGGCGACAAAATAGGCACCCTCGGAATCCCAGCGGGCGTTTGTGCCGAGGATCGGGATTTCGGCACCGACGTAGTGCGACGGTTTGAGCCCGCCCGCGCGGAGGACATGGGCGGCCATCGCCGAGGTGGTCGTCTTGCCGTGCATCCCGCAGACGATGATCCCGTCCTTCACCGACATGACTGCGGCGAGGGCGTCCGCTCGGCGGGACATCGGGATCCCGAGCCGTTTCGCCTCGTCGTAGGCCGGGTTGCCGGGTTTGATGGCCGACGAGAAGAGGACAATCTCGGCGTCGCGCACGCTTTCGGCCGACTGGGGGGAATGGAATTGGAGGCCCTTTTTTTGGAGGCGTTCGACCTCGACGGTGACGACCCGGTCCGAGCCGCTGACCCGGTGGCCGAGTGCGAGCAGGAGGGCGGCGATCCCGCTCATCCCGGAGCCTGCGACCCCGATCAGGTGGACGTGCTTCGGCGAGGGGCCGGTGAGGGCGTCGGTGAGCGCCTTCATTTTTTGGCGTCCTCCACCGAACGCTCGAGGACGTCGGCCACGTTTTCGGCGGCGTCCGGCGGCGGAATTTCGCGGGCGGCGTCGGACATCCGCGCGCGGCGCGCGGCGTCGGAAAGAAGGTTCGCGATCATCGCTGCGAGCGCTTCCGCGCCGGTGGTTTTTTCCTCGAGCATTTCGGCTGCTCCGGCGCGGACGTAGATCCCGGCGTTGGCCGACTGGTGGTCGTCGGTGGCGAACGGATACGGAATGAGAATCGAGGGGAGTGCGAACCGGGAGATCTCGCTGAGGCTGGAGGCGCCGGCGCGGGCGATGACGAGATCGGCCGCCGAATACGCCTCCTCCATCCGGTGGTGGAACGGCGAGACGTAGTGGGGGATTTCGTCGCGCTGGTAGTTTGCGGCGGCGAGGCGGTCGTCGCGGTCGCCGGTGAGGTGGATGATTTGGATCCCGGAGCCCGCGAGGAGCGGCGCTGCCTTGAAGAGAAGCTGATTGATCCCCGCCGCACCCTGGCTGCCGCCGGTGACGAGCAGCGTCTTTTTTTCTGGGTCGAGAAGGAACGCCTGGCTCGCCTTGCTGCGCGAGATCGTCCTGCCGAGATTCCTGCGCACCGGGGTACCGGTGACCTCGCAGGCTGTGCCGGGGAAAAGCGCCTCCGCGTCAGGGAAACCGAGGAGAACCTTCGTCGCGAATTTGGCGGCGAGGCGGTTTGCGCGGCCGGGGATGGCGTTCGATTCGTGGATAAACGACGGCAGGCCGTGGAGGCGGCCGGCCAGCACGGGGGCGGTGGACGTGAACCCTCCCATGCCGAGCACGAGCGAGGGACGGAATTTCCGGTAGCACCTCCGGCACTGGGAAAAGCTTTCCCAGAACCTGCGGAGAAACCGGACCGAGGCCGGCGAGAAGATCATACTCGGGAGCCCGACCGAGGGCAGCTTCTGCGAGCGGAATTCCGGGTGCGCCTTGAGCGCGGTCGCATCAATTTCTTTTTCGGAAACGAAGAGGACGACCTCATGGCCGCGCGCGTGGAGAGCCTCGGCCACGGCGAGTCCTGGAAAGAGGTGTCCGCCCGTGCCGCCGCACGCGATCACTGCCCGGAAAGGCTTTTTTTTCACAGGCGGGGTTGCACGCGGGCGCGCAGGAAGGCCGGGGCAAGGCGCGGGACGAGCGGTTTGCCCTGGCGGTGGATGTTGACGAGGATGCCGACGAGGAACAGGCAGACGACGAGGTTTGACCCGCCGTAGCTGATGAACGGCAGGGGCATCCCCTTATTGGGAAGAAGGGAAGTGGTGACCCCGATGTTCACGACCGCCTGGAGCGAAATCAGCATCACCGCGCCGATCCCGAGAAGGTGGCCGAACCTGTCGCGCGCGTTCGCGGCGACCAACGAGCCGCACAGGCAGACGAGCAGGTAGCCGATCACCGTCGCCAGCGTGATCTTCAGGCCGAGTTCTTCACCAATCATGGGAAAAATGAAATCGGTGTGCGCATACGGAAGGTAAAGCATTTTTTGGCGTCCCTCTCCGAGGCCGAGGCCGTCCACCCCGCCGGATCCGAACGCGATCAGCGCCTGCCATTGTTGGAGGCCCTCGCCGAGGCGGTATTTCTCGGGGTTGACGAATGCGAGGAGCCGGCCCTGGCGCTCGGTGATGTTCATGGCGAGCGCGAACCCGCCGGCGAGGCCGAGGACGCCAAAGAGGACGAGCCAGCGGAGCGCGGCTCCGGCGACAAACATCATCGCGACCGCGGTCGCCCCGATGAGCGCGGTATTCCCGAGGTCCACCTCGAAGAGGATCGGGACGAGCAGGACCGAAAGGACCGCCATCGGTGCCGCGAGACCGAAAAGGAAACCTTCCGACTTTTTTTCGAACTTTGCGAACCACCATGCGAGGAAAAAGACGGCGGCGATTTTTGCGGGCTCGCTCGGCTGGAGGACGCCGGGGCCGAGGTGGATCCACCGGGACGAGCCGTTGAGTCGGAGCCCGACGCCGGGGACGAAGCAGAGGAGGAGGAGGACGATGGCACCGCCAAAAAATACCCACCACCATTTTTCCCAGACATGGTAGTCCACGCAGGCGGCCGCGAACGCGATGATCAGGCCGACGCCGAGCCAGACCGCCTGGCGCTTCACAAAAAAGTAGATATCCCCGTGGCTGTCGCGCGCGAACGCGCTCGTGCTGAAAAGCATGATGAGGCCGAGCGCGACAAGGCCGCCGACCGAGAGAAGAAGAATATGGATGCCGTGCTTTTGCATATCTGCCAGGGATCCGGCGAGAGCGCCGGAACAATGACCAGGGAACGATTAGGGAACGATTAGGGAACGATTAGGGAACGATTAGGGAACGATTAGGGAACGAT
>DYRS01000016.1:0-15235 GCA_020718585.1 Chthoniobacter flavus | reverse complement strand
GTCATGCTTTGCGTCCGTGCGGGCCGCCTGTGTTTCGGCGGCTGGAGCCTTCTGCTTTGCGGCGGTCGGCGACTTGGTCTTGAGCATGTTGAACGCGATGACCCCGCCGACGGCGACGACGTGGAGGATGAGGACGACGATGAGCGCGTGGGAGAACTTCATGTTCGGCTCGGACTCGCCCTCGTAGTCATCAACTTCCTCTTCGCGGGTCGCCGCGCGGGCGTGGATCGGGCGGAGGATTCTGCGAGGCACGCGGCGCGGGACCGGCTGGCGGCGGGATTTCATGGACGGTTTGATCATGTGAGTTTGTTGGTGAGAGATTTGAAAAGGTTTCCGCGTTCGCCGTAATTCCGGAACATGTCGAACGACGACGTGCCGGGCGAGAAAAGGACGACATCGCCGGGGACGGCGAGGCTTTTGGCGAGGGTGACCGCTTCTTCGAGGGTGGCGGCGCGGTGGCAGTCGGTGCCGGCCCACGACGTTGCGATGCGGTCCTTCATTTCGCCGATGAGGACGGCGGCGCGGGCGCGTTCGCGGACGAGCGGGGCGATGGCGTCGAACTCGAACCCCTTGTCCTTCCCGCCGGCGACGAGGATGATCGGGCGGTCCTGCGAGCGGATCGCCATCTCCATCGCGTCGAGGTTTGTCGCCTTCGAGTCGTTGATCCAGCGAACTCCGTCGAGGTCGCGGACGAACTCGCACCGGTGGGCGGGCGGCTGGTAGTCGGAGACCGCGCCGGCCATGATGTCGAACTCGACATCGAGCGCGTGGCCGATCGCGAGCGCGGCCATGAGGTTCTCCGCATTGTGGATCCCGCGCAGCCTGGTGCGCGACTGGTCGAGGACCGGCTGGCCGCGAAAATGGATCCATGTCCCGCGCAGCGTGAAATCCGCGTCGTCGCGCGCCGCGCTGAACGTGATGATCCGGCCGGCGAGCGGTGGCAGTTCGGACGCGGCGTTCGCGATCACGGTATCCGAGGCGGACTGATTTTCAAAGATCCGCAGCTTGGCGTCGCGGTATTCCTTCATGCCGGGATACCGGTCGAGGTGGTTCGGGCTGAGGTTCAGCCAGACTGAGACCTGCGGGCGGAACGAGCGGATGGTTTCGAGCTGGAACGAGCTGACCTCGAGGACCATGACATCGAGCTCGTGGCTCGAGCGGACGGCGGTGGCAAACGGGAGGCCGATGTTCCCGCTCGACATCGCGCGCACGCCGCAGCCCTGGAGCATCGCGGTGCAGAGCTCGGTCGTCGTCGTCTTGCCGTTTGTGCCGGTGATCGCGACCGCCGGGCACGAGCATTCCTGGAACGCGAGCTCAAGCTCGCCGATGAGCGGGATTTTTTTTGAGACGACATTGCGGACGAGCGCGACCGCCGGGTCGATCCCCGGGCTGAGGACGGCGATGTCGTAGGCGGCCGGGTCGGAGTCAGCGGCGGCACCAAGGATCGTGCGGATCCCGCGTGCGGCGAGGGCGGCCGCCTTGTCGCGCAGCGCCGGGGAGTCGCCGGTCTCGCAGACTGTCACGTCCGCGCCCTCCTCGTGGAGGAGGATGGCTGCGGCCTCGCCGCTGTGGCCGAGGCCGAGAACAACCGCATTTTTTCCGCTATGGATCATCTGAGTTTGAGGGTGGCGAGACCGAGGAGCGCGAAGAGGACCGACATGATCCAGAAGCGGACGATGACGGTGTTTTCCTTCCATCCGCTGAGTTCGAAATGGTGGTGGAGCGGGGACATTTTAATGATCCGACGACCGGTGAGTTTGAAGCTGGCGACCTGGAGGATGACCGACATCGCCTCGATGACGAAGACTCCGCCGACGATCACGAGGAGGAGCTCCTGCTTGCAGCAGATCGAGACCGCGCCAAGCATCCCGCCGATCGCGAGCGAGCCGGTGTCGCCCATGAAGACGCGCGCGGGGTAGGCGTTCCACCAGAGGAACCCGAGGCAGGCACCGAGCAGGGCGACGCAGAGGACAGTGAGCTCGCCGGAGAAGACGATGTACGGGATCTGGAGGTAGGCGGTCGCCTTTGAGTTGCCCGCGATGTAGACGAGCACCGCGTAGGTTGCGGCGACCGTCGCCGTGCAGCCGGTGGCGAGCCCGTCGAGCCCGTCGGTGAGGTTCACCGCGTTCGACGTGCCGACGATCACGAGCAGGTAGAAAATAAACGTCCCCCAGCCGAGCGTGAGTGCGAGCGGCTCCTTCGAGAACGGGATATAGAGCTGCTGGGCGATCGTCGAAATTTTTGGGTTCGTGAGAAAGAAAACCGTGAACACGCCGGCGAGCACGCACTGGAGACCGAACTTCAGCCGACTACTCAGGCCCTTGGAATTTTTTTTGCTGACCTTCAGCCAGTCGTCGTAGAACCCGATCCCGCCGAGGAAGACCGTGCTGAAGAGGACGAGCCAGACGAACGGGTTTTCCGGGCGCGCCCAGAGGAGGGTCGAGATGACGACCGAGCCGACGAGCAGGATCCCGCCCATCGTGGGGGTTCCCTTTTTCGCGCCGTGCAGATCGAACAGTTTGTTGACCTCCTCCTTGCTGCGGATCGGCTGTCCGAACTTCAGCGAGATCAGCTTCCTGATCACGTAGTTTCCAAAAACTAGGCTGATCAGGAACGCGGTGATCCCGGCGCAGATCGCGCGGAACGTGATGTAGTAGAAGACGTTGAACGCCTTGAAAAAGTCGCTGTCTATCCCCTGCGCGCGCGCCCAGTCGTCGAGTTGGTAGAGGTAGTAGAGCATCAGAAAAGATTCAGTGCGTTTTCCATTTGCGCGGCGCGGCTTCCCTTGACGAGGACGATGTCGCCCGGTTTTGCGAGCTGGGCGAGCATGCGGGCGGCCGAGGCTGCGTCGGCGACCTCATGCGTGCGGCCGAGTCCCGCCGCGTGGGCGGCCGCCGCGAGCGGTGCGGTCTCGGGGCCGACCGCGACGAGGATGTCGGCGCATTTTGCGGCGACGGCACCGGTCCGGCGGTAGCCCTCGTCCGCGTAGCTCCCGAGTTCGCCCATCCGGCCGAGGACGGCGATCCGGTGGCCGGATCCCGGCAGCGCGCGAAGGGTCGCGAGCGCGGCGAGCATCGAGTCCGGGCTCGCGTTGTAGGTATCGTCGAGGAAGATGATGTTGCGGATGATTCGGCGCTCAAGGCGTCCGCCGACGAGCTTTGTCTTGGCGAGCGCGGCGGCGGCGGCCTGCGGGGCGACCCCGAACCCGATTCCGGCTGCGACCGCCTGGAGCGCGTTGGCGACCATGTGCGCGCCGTTGCAGGGGATGCGCGCGGGAAACGATTGCTCTCCGGCGCGGAGGGTGAACGAGCACGAATTATCGCCCTCGACGAGCGAGTCGGCCGAGATGTCGCCGGCAGCGAGCCCGGTGCGGACGACGCGAGCCCGGCAGCGGGCGGCGATGCCAGGGCAGAGGTCGTCGGCGGGGAGGACGACGAACCCGTCGGCCGGGACGGCCTCGGCGAGAGTGCCTTTTTCGGCGGCGATCGCCTCGCGCGAACCCATGAAGCCGATGTGGGCGACGCCGATATTTGTGATGATCGCGGCGTCCGGTCGGGCGAGTGCGGCGAGCGGAGAGATCTCGCCGGGGTGGTTCATGCCGATTTCCCAGACTGCGGCGGTATCGGATGTCGAGGCGGCGAGGATCGAGAGCGGGAGCCCGATGTGGTTGTTCAGGTTTCCGCAGGTCTTTGTGACCTTGAAGCGAACGCCGAGGACGGCGGCGGCAAATTCCTTCGCGCTGGTCTTTCCGTTGCTGCCGGTGATGCAGAGGACCTTCAGGTTCAGGCGTTCCCGCCATGCCGCCGCGAGCCGGGTGAGCGCGGCAAGAGCGTCGTCGGCCAGCAGCGCGGGAAAACCCTCGGGCAGCGACGCGACGGCATCCGCCGAATCGAGCAGCACGGCCGACGCACCCCGCGCAGCCGCCTCGCACGCGAACAGGTTGCCATCAAAATTTTCCCCACGAAGCGCGACGTAGAGTTCGCCCGGACGGATCGTGCGGGTATCCTTGCCGACGTGCGAGATGACGGTGCCGCCGGTGCCGCGCGCGAGAATTGCGCCGGACATTGCCGCGATGGAGTCGAGTGGGAGCGGGTCCATCAGGATTCGGATTTTTTGTCGGCGATTGCGGCCGACGCGCATGCGACGTCGTCGAACGGGATCCGGCGGTCGCCGAACTCCTGGTAATTTTCGTGGCCCTTGCCGGCGATGAGTACGATATCGCCCGGGCGTGCGAGGGTGACCGCGTGCCGGATCGCGGCCTCGCGGTCGGTGATTTTTTCGTGCCGGTCGGCGGGAATGCCTTCCGCCACATCGCGGATGATCGCCTCCGGGTCCTCATGCCGCGGGTTGTCCGATGTGATGAGCGTCCAATCGGAGAGCTCATTGGCGGCGGCGGCCATGAGCGGTCGCTTCGTGCGGTCGCGGTCGCCGCCGCATCCGAAGACCGTGATGATGCGAGCAGGGTTCAGCTCGCGCAGCGTGCGCAGGACGTTGCGGAGCGCATCGTCGGTGTGCGCATAATCCACAAAGACTTGGAAATTTCTCTGCGCGCGAACCCGCTCGAGGCGTCCGGGGACCTGGGGTGCATCGGCGAGGGCGGCGATCGCTGAGCGGAGTTCGACCCCGCAGGCGGTCGCGGCCGCGAGCGCGCCGAGCGCGTTGTAGATGTTGAAAAGCCCGATGAGCGGCATGCGCACGAGGAAGCTTTTCTTTTTTGCGTCGAGTTGGAAGACCGCGCCCGAGGCGTCGAACCGGATTTCGCTCGCGCGGAAGTCCTCGCCCACCCCGCGGCCGAACGTCACCACCTTGACCCGCTTTGCAAATTTTTCGGCGAGCATCCGTCCGTGCCGGTCATCAACGTTGATGATTGCGCGCCCCTTTTTTGTGGCTTGGGTGGCGAGTGCCTCGAAGAGCAGGGATTTCGCATCAAAATACGAATCCATCGAGCGGTGGAAATCGAGGTGGTCCTGGGTGAGGTTGGTGAAGACTGCGGCATCGAACTCGACCGCGCGCACGCGGTGTTGGACGAGCGCGTGGCTTGAGACCTCGATCGCGACCGCGCGGTCGCCGGAGTCGCGCATCCCGGCAAGCATGTCCTGGAGGTCCAGCGATTCCGGGGTCGTGCGCGGCGCGGACGACTCCGCGCCACCGACCACGTATTTGACCGTCCCGATGAGCCCGCAGCGAAGCGAGGCGGAATCGAAGATGTGCTTGAGAAGGAATGCTGTTGTTGTTTTTCCGTTCGTGCCGGTGATGCCCGCGCACTTGAGCGAGCGGTCGGGATGGTGGTGGAATGCGGCCGTGATGTCGGCCATCGCCGCGCGCGCGTCGGGCACGATGACGAGCGGGCAGCCGGGGTCGGAGATTGCGGAGGATGCGACGACCGCCGCCGCGCCGCCGGCGACCGCCTGCCGGACGAACTCCGCTCCGTCGGCATTTTGTCCGGGCAGTGCAAAAAACAGGGTGCCCGGCGAGGCTTGGCGCGAGTCGTGGCAGAACGAGGAGATCACCGGGTCGGCGAGCACTGGCGGGAGCCCGGCGGATTCGAGAAGCGCGCGGAGAGTCATGGTGTTGCGGCGGATTTGCGGTTTGCGCCGGGATTGAGGGCGAGCGGAATGCTCGGCTGCGCGCGAAGGGTGGGGACGAGGTCGAGGTGCCGGGCGGCGCGCTCGCCGACGCGCGAGAAGATCGGGGCGGCGACGAGTCCGCCGTAGGCGAGCGACGAGGCGATCTTCGGATCGTCAATCATCACGAGGCAGACGAACCGGGGATCTTCCTCCGGGAGGTAGCCGACAAACGAGACGACGTATTTGCCCGGTGCGTAGCCGCCCTTCGGGCTGATTTTTTGCGCGGTGCCGGTTTTTCCGGCGACCGTGAAGCCGGCTACCTTTGCGAGCTGCGCGGTCCCGCCCTCGCCGACGACCCCGCCGAGCGCGTCGCTCACGTAGTCGGCGACCTTCCGGGGGATGACTTCGCGGACGACCTTCGGCGGCTTTGCAACGATTACGGCACCATCGGAGTCCTCGACCGAGCGCACGACCTGCGGGAGCATGAGCTTCCCGCGGTTGGCGATGACCGACATGCCCATGGTCATCTGGAGCGGCGTCACCGAGACCGACTGTCCCATGGCCATGCGCGTGATCGTGAGCTTGTCCCACCGGCGCACGGGGTTGACCATGCCGCCGATCTCACCCGGCAGCTCGATGCCCGACTTTTCCCCGAACCCGAACCGTCGGACGTATTCGTGATACTTCGTGTCTCCCATCATGAGTGCCATTTTTGCGGAGCCGATGTTCGAGGATTTGACGAGGATTTCGTGCGTGGTCATCGTGCCATACGGGTGGTGGTCGTGGAGGACTTTTCCCCCGTAGGCAAACGCCCCGTTCTCGCAGAAGATCCCTGTGTTTTCCTTGACCTTCCCCTCGTTGAGCGCGCCCGAGGCGACAACGATCTTGAACGTTGACCCGGGCTCGACCATGTCAATGATCGCGCGGTTTTTCATTTCCTCCGGCTTTCCGACCCCCTTGTTGTTCGGGTCAAAGCACGGGCGGTTCGCCATCGCGAGGATTTCGCCGGTGGACGGGTCAACGAGGATGCCGACGGCCATTTCGGGCTTGAGGTCGTGGAATGCCAAATCGAGTTCCTCCTCGAGGATCGCCTGCAGGCCCATGTCAATGGTGAGGCGCACGTTGAGCCCGTGCTCGGCCGGCTCCTCCTGCCCGCGGTAGAGCATAATCTCGCGACCGGTCCGGTCGCGCTCGATGAATCGGTGGCCGTCGCTGCCGCAAAGGCTTTTTTCCATCGTCAGCTCGATGCCCTGGATCCCCGCACCCTCGTGGTCGAGAAACCCGAGGACGTGTCCGAGCATCTGGCCGTTCGGATAGATCCGCACGGCGTCCGGTTCGAGTTCGACCCCGCGGAGGTTCGCCTTGTCGAGCGCGTTCCGCAGTTCGACCCCCTTGTCCTCGGGGAGCTGGCGGCCGAGGACGATATACTTCCTGTCGCTCGAGAGCTTGCGGGCGACCTCGTCCTCGTCGAGCTCCATGATCGGTGCGACGATTCGGGCGACGGCGCGGGGGTTTTTGATGTGCGAGCCGTCGGCCACGACCTTGCGCACCGGCAGATTCGAGGCGAGCAGTTCGCCGTTGCGGTCGAAGATCAGCCCGCGGCGGGCGTGCATGACGACCCGCATCGTGTGCTTCTCGGCGGCGAGGCGCGCATACTCGTCGTGCTTGGCGACCTGCAGATGGACAAGGCGCGCCGAGAAGACGGTAAAAACCACCGCAACGGCACCGCAGACGATGCCTGTGCGGGTGCGCGCTGTCCATCTCACGGCCGAGCCCTCTCCACGAATGCCGTGCGCAGGATGCCATCGGCTGCGGCGGTGGCCGGCGGGCTCAGGCGCGCGATCACGTTGTCCTGGATCGGCTTCATGACGATGAAGCCCTCGGCAATTTTCTGCTGGAGCGCGCGGCGGGACGAGAGCTCGGTCACGCGGGCGAGGAGTGCATCGTTCTGGGCGCGCACGCCGGCGATTCGGCGTTCGACCTGTCGGATTTCCTCCGCGAGCGCAAACTGCTGGTTTTTAATAAAGACAAAAAACAGCCCGGCCGACGCGAGGAGGAGGACAGCGAGAAGGCAGCGGACGAATGTTTTGAGGTGGACTGGATTGACCTGTTTTCTGCGGTTCGTGCTCATGGTGTGTTCTCCTGGAGTTTTTCGGCGACGCGGAGCTTGGCGCACCGCGCGCGCGGGTTGCTGGCGACCTCCCCGACCCCGGCATCCATCGGATGCGGGGTGAGCAGGCGAAAGATGCGATCTGGATTTCGTTGCGGAGCAGGCCATTCCGGGCGGTCGAGCCATTCCTGGCTGCGCTCGCGGAAGACGCGTTTGACGATCCGGTCCTCGAGCGAGTGGAACGTGATCACGGCGAGGCGTCCGCCGGGCGCGATGAGCGGAGGGATCGTTTCGAGAGCCTCGCGAAGCGCGCCAAGCTCGTCGTTGAGCGCGATGCGGAGTGCCTGGAAAACCCTTGTTGCGGGATGTCGGGCACCCGTGCGCGGGGCGACCGAGGAGACGACGGCCGCGAGGTCGAATGTCGTCTGGAATGGGTGCCGCCCGCGGAGCGCGACGATGCGCGCGGCGATTTGCGACGCCCGCGGCTCCTCTCCGAATTCGCGGAAAATCCCGGCCAGCGCGGCCTCGTCCATCGTGTTGACGAAATCGGCGGCCGTGCGCGGCGTGGAGCGGTCCATCCGCATGTCGAGCGGGCCCTCCTTCATGAGAGCGAACCCGCGCTCCGCCGAATCGAGCTGGTGGGAGGAAACCCCGACGTCAAGAATCGCGCCGGAGAGGGGCCGGGTCTCGCCCAGATCGCGAAGGGCGTCGGCCGCATCCCGGAAGTTTGCCCTGACCAGCCGGAGCCTTGCTCCGAAGCGCGCGAGCCGACCGCCTGCCTCCCGGAGCGCGTCGTCGTCGCGGTCGAGCCCGATCACCTCGGCTCCGGCCTCCAGGATCGCCTCGCTGTGCCCGCCCCCGCCGACCGTGCCGTCGAGAAAAAGCATGCCGGGTGCGGGGCGCAGCATCGCCACGACCTCGTCAACCATCACAGGCAGGTGATAACACCGCCTGCCGTCAGGCTTTTCCAAGGGGAGCAGGTCTTCGCATTCCAAGAAGCTCATAAGCATTCCGGGGTCGGATGATGATGATGGCGCGCTCGGGCGGCTTTCCATTCTTCCCGGTACGAAATCCGAAAACGAACGGCCGCCCGCGTTTTGCCATCAGTCGTTTCTCCTCATTAAGTTTGGATTGATCATATCGTTCGTGGGGATCACAGGCCGACCGCCTCGGCGGCGATCTGGAATGTGGAGGCATTGTCGCTGGCGACCGCCTCGTAGCGCTCGGCCGACCAGATTTCGATCCGGCTTTGCGCCCCGATAAACACGACATCACCGGTCAGCCCGGCCTTCGCGCAATGCTTGTCCGGTAGCAGGATCCTTCCCTGCTTGTCGGTCGTCACCGCATGCGCGTCACCGTAAAATTTGCGGATCGCGATCCGCTTCTGGACCGCGCTCAAGGTGGCGGACTCCTGGAATTTCCTCTCCCACCGCGCGAGTTCGTCGCGGCCCATCACCATCAGATACCCATCGGGATGCGGGACCACATGGAACACCTCGCCCTCGCCGGAAACCCAGGCGGACGGAATCGAGACGCGCTTCTTCGCGTCGAGCGATCGCTCGAACGTCCCCGCGTAAAGTGCTTCAGATGTTGGTTCCTGACCCATTGCCAATTAGGTTTGCCATGACACGAGACGCCACAGCGTCCCACTTTTCACCACTTTTCACCAAGCGTGTCAACGGAAATTTCTTTTTTGACTCAGCGGGATCGCCTTTTGAATGGGAGGCAGTTTTCGGAAGACTGGTCCTGGAGCTTTTTTTTGGCTGATTGATCCGCCGTTTACTCGACTTCTGCACTCGCTGATGCGCCTGGCCGAAACCTCCCAAAAGGAACCTCCAAAAAGGAATTGCTGGCATACGGGCATCGCGTAGAGTATTGAGAACCCATGAACACACCGTTATTTGCCTTCGGGATGCCGAGCGGATCGGAGATCTTTTTTTTGCTGGTCCTGATCCTTCTGGTTTTTGGTGCGAAGAAGATTCCTGAGCTTGCGCGCGGGCTTGGCTCGAGCTTGGGCGAGTTCAAGAAGGCGCGCGCCGAGTTCGAGCGGGAGATCCACAAGACGACCGCCGAGATCGAGGTCAAAGAGGTGCCGGACAAGCAGCCACACAAACCGGCCTGAGGTCGGCACCGCCGCATTGAAAATTCGTGCCGCGATCTGTCCGCGCGGTCATTTTTTGATTGCCTTCGGCATCCTGTTTGTCGCGGTGCGTCCGGTGGACGCGAAGGACATCGTTTTTGCGGCATACAACCTGAGGAACTGCCTGAAGATGGAGCGTCGGGTGGAGGGAAAGCTTGTGCCTGATGCGCCGAAGCCGGAGGCCGAGATCGCGGCGGCGGTCGGGGTGGTCCGGGAGCTTGCCCCGGACATCCTCGGGCTCATCGAGATCGGCGACGAGGCGACCCTTCGGGAGTTCCAGGCGCGGCTGAAATCCGCCGGGGTGGATCTTCCGCACTCGGAATGGGTGCGGGGGGAAGATCCGGTCCGCCACATCGCGCTGCTGAGCCGGGTTCCGATCATCGCCCGCAATTCGCGCGGCGACGTGCCATTCGAGCACAACGGTGCGCGGTTGCGGATTTCGCGTGGGATTTTGGATGTGACTGTTTCGCCTGCCGACGCTGACCCGATCCGCATCGTGGGCGCGCACCTGAAATCCCGTCGAACGACCCCCGAATTTGACGAGAAGACCGTCCGCGCAAAAGAGGCACTTGCGCTGCGGGCGCATCTCGACGGCATCTTCGGAGCGGCAACCGACACGCGCCTCATCCTGTTCGGCGACCTCAACGACACGAAGAACGAGTATCCGGTTCGCGTTCTGCTCGGCGCGCCCGGTTCGCCCGGTGCGCTGCGCGACCTCCCGCTCGCCGACCGCCTGGGGTTTCGGTGGACGCATTACTGGTCGGAGGCCGATTTGTATTCGCGGATTGACTACATTTTTGTGAGTGCCCGGCTCCGGCCCCGGATCGCGGTCGGCCGGAGCGGGATCAGCGACGCCAAGGACTGGGCGGCGGCCAGCGACCACCGCGCGATCTACACCACAATCCGGTTAGAAAAAAAATGAAGCACTTCTTTCTCATCCTCCTCCTTGCCCTCCCGCTTCTCGCGCACGCCGATCCCGACGGCGAGTGGCGGGCGATCATCGCGCTCGATGCGGGGCCGGGAAAAAAGCCATCGTCCCAGGACGAGGCCCAGCTCCTCGCGCGCACGCATTTCGCGAAGCACCGGGTGCTGATCGAGCAGTTCCTTGCGAAATATCCCGCCGACCCGCGCGCGTTCGACGCCCGTCTCCGGCTCGCCGCAATCCTCGCCGCCTCGGGGAAGATGGACGGCGTGCAGGGCCAGGTTGACGACGCGATGCGGATCCTTGCCGAGCTCGAAAAATCTCCGGGCGCACCGGCCGCAAAGCGCGCGGACGCCGGGTTCCGCAGGGTCTCGCTTTTCCTCCAGGGGATGGTTGGACGCGAGGCCGGGATGCGCGGGCCGATCGTGGATTCGGCAAGAAATTTTGTTGCAAAATACCCTGACGACCGGCGCGGCGCGCGCCTTCTTGCCGAGGTGGCGACGGTCTGCGACAGCGATCCCAGCCTGAAGCGGATTCTGCTTGAAGACGCCCGCGCGCTTTCGAAGGACGAGGCACTCAACCGGCGGATTGCCGACGACCTCGGCCGCATCGCGCTCCTCGACAAGCCGCTCGACCTGAAGTTTGCGACGCTCGACGGCGGGACGTTCGACACCGCCGCCCTGCGCGGCAACGTCATCGTCATCGTCTTCTGGGCGGCCGACTCCCCGCCGTCGTTCCTTTGGATGCAGGCGTTCCGCCGGGCGGTTGACAAGCTGCCGAAGACCGGCCTCCAGATCGCCACCGTGAGTCTCGACACCGACAGGTCGGTCCTCGTCCGCCGGATGAAGGAGTTCCAGATCGCGGATTGGCCGACCGGATTCGACGGCAAGGGGTGGGACGGACCGGTCATCCGCCGGCTCGGGATCAACTCGCTCCCGACCGTCTTCGTGCTCGATAAATCCGGACGCCTCCGCGTGCTCAACGCGCGCGACAACTACGACCTGTGGGTGCGCAGGCTGCTCCGCGAGTGAGCGCCGCGAACGAGGGCAATCCGGCAAAGGAACTCTACCGCCGGATGCGCGCGCTGCCGTGGGAGCGGCTCTGGGCGGACGAGGTGCGGCGGTTCGACTGCGGGACCCCGGAGGAACGAGTCCGGGCGGTGGGGGTCGTCCGCGCGGTCGGCGTCGTATTTTCGGAATCCGGTCCGCCGGAGCTCGCCAGCGATGTCCGCCGCTGGCTGCGCGGGCTGCTCGCTGACCCATCGGAAAAAATCCGCCGCTATGCGATGGCCGCGCTCCCGAAGGTCGGTGCCGGCCGCGAGGAGGAATCGGACCTCCTCGCCCTCCTCGAATCCTCCGCCATCGGCCGCGAAAAAAAGTTCCTGGCCGGCGCGCTCGAAAAGATCGGCGGTGCCCAGACCCTCGTGGCCGCGCAAGGGATTCTGCCGCAGACCGAGCTGAAAGCGCGCGCGGCGGTTGCGCGGAGCGAATTCCCCGGCGCGGTCCGCATGGACCGCGTGCTCGAAGATTTTGGCGGAGTGACGATCCGCCTGCGCGGGCGTGCCGGGCTCGAGGAAATCGTGCGTGCAGAGGTCTCGGAGCTTGGAAATTTCCGCGTCGTCGGCTGCCGGTCCGGTCTCGTCGAGATCGCTCCGTCGGCACCTTTTTCGCTCGGCGATCTGTTTCGCGCACGATGTTTCGGGACGGCGGGATTTTTTCTCGGCACGTCGGGAGGCGACGGCCTCGCTGAAATCATCGCCTCGCCTGCGGCCCGTCGGCTGTTCGGGATGTTCACCGAGGGGATCCCGCGATACCGGCTGGATTTTGTTTCCGACGGCCACCGGCGGGGTGCCGTGCGGACGCTCGCCAACCAGGTCTATGCGCTCAACCCGGAAATCCTCAACGACCCGCGCTCCGCGCTCTGGGCGGTGGACATCCGCGCCGAGGGCGGGGGGCAGTCCGTCGAGCTACGCCCGCGGCTGTCGCCCGACCCGAGGTTCGCCTACCGCGTGCTCGCCGTCCCCGCCGCCTCGCACCCGCCGCTCGCGGCCGCGATGGCGCGGATCGCCGGGCGGGCGGACGTCGCATGGGATCCATTTTGCGGGTCGGGGGTCGAGCTCGTCGAGTGCGCGCTGCTCGGCGCGCGCATCCTCCACGGGACCGACCTGAGCCCGGATGCCATCGCGGCGGCCGGTGCAAACTTTGCGGCGGCGGGCACCTCCGCGCGCGCGGCGTTCCACCTCCGCGATTTTCGCGACCGCCCGGAGTCGGTCGGGATCCGCCCCGACTCGGTGGACCTCGTCATCACGAACCCCCCGCTCGGGATGCGCGTGCCGGTCCCGAACCTTCGCGGGCTCATCGCCGACCTTTTTTCGGCCGCCGCCACCGCGCTCCGGCCGGGCGGACGCCTGGTCTTCGCAAACCCCCTGCTCGTCGAGCGCCCGCACCCCGCGCTCCGCCTGATCTCTCGGAAGAACGTGGACATGTCGGGCTTCGAATGCCGGATCGAGTGCTATGAAAAACCCGCCGGCAGAGGCTTCGTGCGCCTCAGTGATGCTGTGCGCCGCCCGGCTCGGCCGGCTCGAACGGGTTGACGTCGGCCCCTTCGGCGCGCCGCGCGGGCCTTGGCCCGAAGTTGAACGCGATGTTCGCCCATGTGTCGCCCGGGCGTGCGTCGCGGCCCAGCGTGGCGCTTGGCTCGTAGCCGCAGTGGACCATGCAATTCTCGCAGCGCGGGTCACGCGCTTTGCCGTTCGCAACCCCGTAGTTTTCCCACGGGGTATTTTCGAGGAGGTCGCGGTAGGTCGCGTGGTGGGCGTCGGTCATCAGGTAGCACGGGCCTTTCCACCCGCGCACGTTCCGGGTCGGAATCGCCCATGCCGAACAGGTGAGCTCGCGCTTGCCGGCCAGGAAATCGAGGTAGATCGGGGTTCCGAATAATGTGTATCTTTCGCCCCACGCGCGGATGTCTTTGAATTTTTCCTTCGTCATCGCGCGAGTGAGAAAAAAATCTTCCGGCCGGAGTCCGAGCCGGCTCCGCATGTCTTCCTTCGCGGCATCAAAATCGTATCCCGGCGAGATCGTATGCCCGTCCACCCCGATCCACGAGAGGTAGTCGAACATCCGCGCGAGCTCGTCCATGTCGGTCTCGCGATAGACCGTCGTGTTCGTGGCGACCCGGTAGCCGAGGATCTTTGCCATGCGGATCGCCGCGATGCATTCCTTGAAAACCCCCTGCCGCTCGACAATCGCGTCGTGCGAGCGTTCGAGGCCGTCGAGGTGGACGTTCCAATACATCCACGGCGACGGCGGGATTGTCGCGTCGGCGTCCGGGCGTCCGCCGGCGGGAGGGCGGCGGATCGCATCGGCCTCGTCGGTGCTCAGCAGGCCGTCGGCGACGAGCGTGGCAAGCTGCCGGCCGACCCGCGCCGGAGATTTTGAAAATTCCGCCGCGAGGGCTGCGCGCATTTTTTTGCGCATGAAAACCCCGTTTGTGCAGATATAGACGATCCGCTTTTGCGCGAGGAGTCCGGCCACGAGATCGCCGATCTGCGGGTAGATGAGCGGCTCGCCGCCGCAGATCGAGACCATCGGCGCGGCGCATTCCTCCGCCGCCGCAAGGCAGTCGGCAAGCGGCATCACGTCCTTCAGAGACGTCGAATACTCGCGGATCCTCCCGCACCCGGTGCAGCTCAGGTTGCACGTGTGCAGCGGCTCGAGCTGGAGGACGGTCGCAAACTTCTCGATGCGGCAGAATTTTTTTCCGATGATATGGCGGGCGATTCGGAATGTGAGTGCGAGCGGGAACCTCATGGCGAGCGGATGAGATTCGCGCGCGCCCGCCGTGTCAATGCACGATGCTGACCGGGGTTCCCGGCGGAGCGTTCTCGAAGAATTTTTCGGCCGCGCCGCGCGGGAGGCGGATGCATCCGTGGGAGGCCGCGTAGCCGGGCAGGTAGCCGGCATGGAGCCCGACCGGGCCGTTGACCCGCATGAAATATGGCATCGGCGCGCCCCGGAACCTCGTGCCCGGAGGTCGCCGATCCTTGTGGACCCCGACGTTGCTCACGACAACCTCGCCGGCGGCATCAACAAAGTCGCCGTAAAGTGTCGAAATGTGGTCCACATTTTTTTGTGTCACGGAAAAATGTCCGGCCGGCGTCGAGTAGCCCTCGCGGCCGGTCGAGACCGGTGCCACGCCGACCTCCACGCCGCCTTTGTAGAACCGCGCGTGCTGGTCGCTGAGGTCAATGATGATCGAGGGCGCGCCGGTCGCCCCGTCGCCCCACCACTGCCAAGCGGGCTGCGGCGGAGTAGCCGCCTCGGCCCGCTTTTTTGAAACCCGCTGGGATGCGTAAAAAATCTCGCCGTTCGGGCCGAGGTAGGCGGTCGAGTAGTCCCGGCCCCGCGGCGCGGCCGCCTCGCGCGAAGCGCACGAGCAGAGGAGGACCGCAGCGAGAAGGACCGGGAAGAAGACGCAAAGGCGGCAGGCGACGG
>DYRS01000302.1 GCA_020718585.1 Chthoniobacter flavus | reverse complement strand
GTCCCAGTCGTCGAGCTCGAGAACCCAGCGGTTGCCTTCACTCCGCCATGGCCCGCAGTGCAGAAGATTCCCGTGGTCCAGAATCGCGATGCGGTCGCAAAGCAACTCCACCTCGGGGAGAAGGTGCGAGGAGAGGAGGACGGTGAGCCCGCGCTCGTCACGAAGCCGGAGAATCATCTCGCGCATCTCCCGGATGCCCAGGGGATCGAGGCCCTCGGTCGGCTCGTCCAGCAGGAGGATTTCGGGTTCCGGCAGGAGTGCCTGGGCAAGAGCGAGGCGCTGGCGCATCCCGTGGCTGTAGGTTTTCACCCGGTTCCCGATCCGGCTGCCCAGCCCGACCCAGCCGGCGGCCTCCTCAATGCGGGAACGCGGAACGCCCCCGCTCCACGCCGTAAGGCAGGCCAGATTTTCCCGCCCGCTCATGTAGTCGTAAAAAGCCGGCGCCTCGAAAATCGCGCCCACGGCCCGGAGGGCTTTTGCGCGGTTCGCGAGGGCATCGACCCCCGCGATGTCCACCTTGCCGGCATCGGGGAGCACGTGGCCGAGCACCATTCCGAAGGTCGTGCTTTTTCCGGCTCCGTTGTGGCCGAGCAAACCGAAAATTTCCCCCTGGAAAACTTCGAACGAGAGGTTGCTCACCGCCGGGCGGCCGGAAAACGACTTGGACAACCCCTCGACGCGCAGGACCCTGTTCATTGCTGCCCAACATCCAGGGTGAGTTGATTTCCCGCATGTCCGTCGGCAAAAAGGTAATTCACCCCGCCCCCAGATTGTGATGGTTTGTGCCAGCTTTCCTTGTCCATGAGAACCGGGATCTTCGACTGGTCGGTGGAAAAGACGAGAAAGCTGAGATTCGAAGCGGGCTGGTCGCTGAGCAGGCTGTTCCAGTAATAGCTCGTGCCGGAAGTCCTGGCCGTCTGGCGTCCGGAGGGGCAGATGAAAACTCGCTTGTCGTCCACATACGCATCCAGGGTGTTGTCGATGACCGGCACCTCTTCGGATATCCCGGTTCGCCCGGCGAGGAGCGGCGGCATCATCCCCCCGTGGTCGGCCAGATAGAGCTGGAGCGCCACGCCAAGCTGGCGCAGGTTGCCCGCGCAGCGGGCCGAGTCCGCCTTTCCCCTCATGCGCGAGAATGCCGGAATCGCGAAGGCGGCCAGGATGCCGATCACGGCAACCACGACGAGCACTTCGACCAGAGTGAATCCTCTGTTGCCCGTCCGCGATGGAGGCAGTGCCCTCATCGTTGACTCCGAATTCCCCGCTGGAGTTCCTCCAAAATCGGGGCGAACTCCACTTTCACTTGCGCGTTGGCATCGCGCAAAAATGTTTCCATCCCGACGGCGAGCGCCTTTTGCACTTCGGCCTCCGCGTCCGCCCAGTCGCGGTCCGGCGCTTCCTCGCGAAGCCGCGCAAGGGCCCGGTCGAGGAGGCGTTTGCGTTCGGCGGAATTCATTTTGTTGAGAGCCTCAATCGTCTGGCGGAACCCCTCCGGAAGGGTCTTTTCGAGGAAGG
>DYRS01000015.1 GCA_020718585.1 Chthoniobacter flavus | reverse complement strand
AGACCGCCCGGACTGAGTCTCAGTAATCCAGCAATAGGCGGAATTCCTCAACGACGGCAAGCGAGTCAATGCCGGCGATCGCGTCGAAGCCCGCGATGTCGGCGGGTGCCGTGTCGATCCCGGCGGGGAGGGAGAGGAAAAATCCGGCGGCGAGGAGGGCGAGCGAGCCGGCGGCGAGCCAGCGGAGGAAGATCGGCGGCAGAAGCGGGCGGGAAGGCGACAGGCGGATCTCGCGCAGGACGCGCCTCGAAAAATACGGCGAGACGGCGACCGGCTTGGCCCGCCCGAGCAGCTCCCACAGCGGCCCGTTGTCAAAATCATCGCTCATGATGCCGGATGGAACACCGCCGGTTGAAAAAAGTCGCGGAAGCGCCCGCGCTAGCTCGAATACGAGCCCTCGACCCGCGCCGCCACGTCGCGGAACCCGTAGTCCACCTCGTAAATCTGCTTCATGCATGCGATGGATTTTTCCGGCTCGCCCATTTTTTCATAGACGATCCCCAGGTTGTAGAGGACGTCCTTTTTCACCGCGTCCATCGCGGAAAGCTCGGAGGCGGCGTCGGAGAGGGTTTTTGCGGCGAGGTCGAACATCGAGCGGGCGGTGAAGCACTGGCCGAGGAGGCCCATGGCGCGGATGCGCACGCTCGGGTTTTGCCGGGCCCGCTGGAGCTCGGGGATCGCCTCCTGAAACCTGCCGAGGCCGACGAAGATTTCTCCCAGCTCGAAGCGCACCTGAAGGTCGGTCGGGTTGCGGTCCACCCGCTTTTGGGCCTCGTCGAGGAAGAGCTCGGCACGTCGGATTTTTATCGCTTCGAGGTCGGTCGCGAATTCAACGGCCTCGGGGGAGCCGGGGTTGGCTGCGATAAATTCCTCGCGGGCGGAGATCGCAAGATCGAATTGGCGGAGGTTGAGCTCGACGGCCTTGCGGGCGAGCGATTGGTCGGAGCCGCCGCCGAGCCCGGAGGCGTAGGAAAACCAGTTCGCCGCATTTTCCAGATCTTCCTTCTGCTCGTAGAGCTCGGCGATTTTCCGCGCCGTGTCCACGCTATCCGGCTCGCGTTCGACTTTCGCGTGGAGCTCGACGAGAAGCTGGTCAATCATCTCGTCGCTGCGGACGACGCGCGACTGCTGCTCGAGGGAAACGGCCTGCTCCTTGTCTTTGATGAGGTCCCGGTAGGTGGTCTCCTCGCGCTCCCACCCGCCCCGCTGCATCGAGGCGGCCGCTGCCGCATCCTTCCCGCCCTTGATCGCGGCCAGATCGTTCGGGAGGATCTCGGAAATTTTTCCGTAAATCTCGACCGCCTTCTCGGGATCGCCGTGCGAGAGGTGATGCCGGGCGAGCTCGTGCATCGTTTTGGTATCCTTCGGGTTCCCATCGATGATGGTCTCGAGCGCGAATGCGGCAACCTCGGGGACGTTTGCGGCCAGTGCCGCCTCGCGCAAAAGCTGGTTCACCTGCGGGCTGTAGGGATCGTTTTCCAGGATTTTTTCCGCGGCATCCATTGCGGCTGCGGGATCTTTTTTTATCAGCCCCTGAACCTTCATCGTGCTGAACGATGCGCTCGAAAGTCCGCCAAGCATGCTCTTTTTTCCGGCGGTTTTTGCGATCGCCGCACGGCGCGCGAGCTGACGTCCGGTCAAAAATTCCGGATGCGCGCGGAGAAGCGGCTGGAGGAGCTGCACCGCGTAGCCAAAGTTGCGAAGCTGCATCGCGCTCATCGCCTTGAGCCATGTCGCGCGGAACTGTTCGGGGAGGTCTTTCTCTGTCTTGACTGCCATAAAACCGGGCATTCTATCCGATGCCGGACGCCTCATCAAGGAAATCAGGATGCGCGTGAAACACGGAATGTCGGGCGGATTTTCAGTAGCGGAATTTTGGCGTGCCGCGCGGGGATGACTGGGGCACCGGGATATTGTCGGGCACGAGCTCCGGCTCCACGTTGAGGTCCGGAGGCGGAATGTTGGCGTCAGGCAGCGGAGTGTCGTTCACCTGAGGCCCGGAATAAATCGGGCTGTTCTCGGCCTGCTGGCGTCCGCCGCGCCTTTTTGCAAAGCTGGAGGCGATGCCGCCCGTTGCGGGAGCCTGACCCGGCGGGCGCGGCGGTGCCACGGTCATGTTTTCGTTCGGGATGTAGCCGGTGCGCAGGTCCTCGATCTGGACCAGGCTGTATCCCATCTCCCGGCGCAGCATCTTCACTCGCGTTCCGCTCTGGAGCGAGGCGTCCGGTCCGCGTCCCTGCTGCGGGCCAAGCCGGTAGAACGGGGAGAAATCCCGGATCGTCACATACTCGGGAGCTTTTTCTGGCGCAAACGTCTCGCCGGCGCACCCCGCCAGCAGCGCGCAAAATGCTGCGAGCAGAAGCCTCCGATGTGCCCGGATACGATGAAAAGCCGGCAAAAAAGTGTGCGCCATACCGCGCGCACAATGACGGTTTTCGCCCTCTTTGGCAACACGATGAAATTTCTTCCTCGCGCGCGGTCTGCGGGCGGTGGTAATGATGCCGCCTGTGATTGAGGAATACATCCCCGTGCTTCTGCACATACTGGTTGCGGTCGGGTTTGCGACGGTCGCGCTGCTTGCCAACCTCACGCTCGGGCGAGCCGGCACCCGCACGCCCGCCAAAGACTCGGCCTACGAATGCGGGATCGAGCCCGCGCCCGGACCGCAGCCCCGGTTCAGCGTCAAGTTCTACCTCGTCGCGATGCTCTTCATCCTTTTCGATATCGAAATCGTCTTCATGTATCCGTGGGCGGTCGTTTTCTCGGAATTTGTTGGCACGTTCGGAAAGGTCATCCTCTGGAGCATGCTCAGCTTCGTGATCATCCTCATGGTCGGGTATCTGTATGCCATCAAAAAGGGTGCCCTCGACTGGTCGAGGTAGTACCCGGGCGGGAGGCTTCACTCGGTGGCAAGGAATTTTTTGAGGTTTTCGCGGAGCTCGGCGCGCGCCCGGAAGAGGATGCTTTTGACGGCTGGAACCGTGGTGCCCATGACTTGGGCGATCTCTTCGTAGGGCATTTCCTCGTATCTGCGAAGGATGACGGCCATGCGCTGGGACTCCGGAAGGGCGGCAATCGCTCGGGCGATGGCTTCCTGTAGCTCCGCGTTCGCAAGCTCTTCGGAGGCCGGGCGCGCAGAGGCGTCGGGGCGGTTGTCGTGCGGGCGGTCGGGGTCGTCGGAATCGAGGGGGACAACCCGCGCGCGAAGGCGGCGGCGCATCTCGTTGAAGACAAGGTTGCGCGTGATCGTGAGCAGCCATGTCGTAAATTTTGCGGTCGGGTTGTAGCGGTGCGCGCTCTGCCAGACCCTGATGAAGACCTGCTGCGCGATGTCCTCTGCGTCGGCGTGCCCGCCGAGCATTTTGGCGACCGTCCCGACGATCCGGAACTGGTGCCGCTCGACGAGCACCTCGAACGCCCGCTCGTCTCCGCCCTTCACGGAGAGCATGAGCGCGATGTCGTCCGGCTGATCGTCTGTGCTGGGGGCGTCTGGCATCGGCGGGTGAACTCGGGGGATTCAACCACGCTCCGGGCGACATGGCGCGAAAAATTCGTCTCGCCGGGAGGTTCGGCATCGGGTTTGCTGGGGCAGTGTCCATCAGCCGTCCGGTTGTCGCCAGCTATTGCACCACGTTCCTCAAGCCTGAGATGCTGCACATCTACCGTCAGGTCTGCGGGCTGGTGCGGTGGCGCACGTTTGTGGTCACCCGCGAGCGGGCGGGTGCCGAGCGGTTTCCATTTGACGACATCGAGGAACTTCCCCCGGCCCGGCAGCCGCTCGCCCGACGGTTTTGGCTGAAGTTCGTCGCGCGGGTGCCCCCGCTCCACTACCGCGGCGAGCTGGAGCAATTGACGGCGCTCTTTGCGCGGCGTCCGGCCGACCTTGTGCATGTCTATTTCGGGCACACCGGGGTCCACCTCCGGGATTTCCTGTGCGCATGGCCTGGGCCGTCGGTGGTGTCGTTTCATGGGGCGGATGTGATGCTGCGCGAGCACCGTCCGAAATACGCGGCGCACATGCGCGCGCTTTTTTCCCTCGTCCCGCTCGTCCTCGCGCGGTCGCGCTCGCTCGGCGACCGGCTGGTCGCCGTCGGATGCCCGCCGGAAAAAATCCGCCTGAACCGAACGGGAATCCCGCTCGACGAATTTCCGTTTGTCTCCCGCAGCGCGCCGTCGGATGGCGCATGGCGGCTTGTCCAAGCGTGTCGGCTGATAGAAAAAAAGGGCCTGCGCACGGCACTCCAGGCGTTCGCGCGATTCCGTGCGCACTTTCCCCGCGCGACCCTCACGGTCGCGGGCGAGGGACCGATGCGCAGTGAGCTTGCGGCTCTGGCTTCGGTGCCCGAGCTTGCCGGAAGCGTTTCGTTCCCGGGGTTTCTCGGGCCTGACGACCTGCGCTCGCTTTACGCGGGCTCGCACATTTTCCTGCACCCCAGCGAGACGACCGGAAAGCAGGACCAAGAGGGGGTGCCGAACTCGATGCTTGAGGCGATGGCGACCGGGCTGCCGGTCGCGGCCACGCTCCACGGCGGGATCCCCGAGGCGGTCACCGACGGGGAATCGGGAATCCTTGTCCAGGAAAAATCTCCCGAAGTGCTCGCGGACGCGCTCGTCCGGATCGCCTCGTCTCCGGGCTTGCTGCAGGCGATGGGCGGGAGCGCGTCGCACGCGGTGCGCGACGAGTTCGAGCAATCTCGTGCGATCGCCGCGCTCGAGCGGATTTACGACGAGGCGACCGCCCTCGGCAAACCCCGCCTGAAGGGAACCCGCTGACATGTCCGACTTCGCATACCTTTTCGAGCGCTTTCCATCGTTCACTCAAACCTTTTGCTACCGCGAAGTCCAGGAGATGCGCCGCCAGGGCGAGAACCCGCCGATCTGCTCGATCCGGCGTCCCTCCGACGTCCCGCGCGAGTGCCCCGCCGACCTCGCGGCGGATGTTGTTTATCTGCCAGCACCTGACGAACTCGGCCGCAAGATGAAGACGATGAAGATGCTCGGCCACTACCCGTGGCCGATCGTGCGCGACATCCGCTTGTGGGGGAAACGCCCGGGCAAGGCCCGCCTGATCGAGGCCGCCTGGCTCGGCGCGAGGCTTCGCGAGCGCGGGGTGCGCCACGTCCATGCCCATTTCGCCGGGATCGCCGCCCGCACCGCATTTTGGATGAAAAAGTTTTACGGCATCACGTTCAGCTTCACCGGGCACGCAAACGACATGTTCTGCGAGCCGAACTCGCCGGTCTTGCTGCGCGACCTTGTGCGCGAGGCGGCATTTGTCGTGGCGGTTTCCGAGTTCTCGCGCGACTGGCTGTGTCGGCGGATGCCCGAGTTCGACGCGAAGTTCCACAGGGTTTACAACGGGATGGATATCGAGGGCGCGCCCGCAGCGACTGCCCGCGAGCCCGTCCCGCAGATCGTCTCGGTCGGCCGGTGCATCGAAAAAAAAGGTTATGCCGACCTGATTGACGCGTGCGCGATCCTCCAGAGAAAAGGCTACGAATTCGAGTGCGCGATCCTCGGGGGTGGCCCGCTCGAAGACTCGCTCCGCGCGCGGGTCGCCGAGCTTGGCGTCGGCGATCGGGTCCGGCTTCTCGGCCCGTGCCCGCAGGATGACGTGCGCCGCCGGCTCGCCGCCGCGACGATTTTTGTGCTCGCCTGCGCGACCGAGCCAGACGGCGGGATGGACACCCTGCCGACCGTGATCGTCGAGGCGATGGCCGCCGGGCTTCCGGTCGTCTCGACCCGCCTGGCGGCGGTTCCCGAAATGGTCGGGCACGGGGTGACCGGGCTGCTGGTTGATGAAAAACAGCCCGAGCGGCTCGCGTCAGCGATTGCCGAGCTCCTCCGCAACCCGGCACTCGCCGAGCGCTACGGCCAGGCCGGAAAGCTCGCGGCGGCCGCCCGGTTTTCCTCCGAGCCAACAGTCGCCAGCCTCCGCGCGCTCCTCGCGCGGGTCGCATCCGATCCTGAAGTGTCATTCCCCGGAAAGCCTTCTGCGCCACCACAATGATCTGGACCCGCCACAATTGAGAAGGAATCCGGAGTATCGCGAAGCCATTATCAACATGACATCCATCACCGAATCCGAGATCGCTCCGGCCTGCGAAAAACTGGGCCGCCTTCGGGGCGCGTTGGAGGGGGTGCTTTTCGGGCAGGAGGCGCTGATCGAGCTGGTGATCGTCGGGCTTCTTTCGCGCGGGCACCTGCTGCTGGAGGGTCTGCCGGGGCTGGGGAAAACCGAGCTGGTGAAGGGTCTCGCACGTTGCCTTTCGCTGGAGGCGAAGCGCGTCCAGTTTACGCCCGACCTGCTGCCCGGCGACATCACCGGCAACCCGGTGCTGCAGGAGATTGACGGGCGGCGGCAGTTTGTTTTTCAGCCGGGTCCGCTCTTTGCGAACCTTGTGCTCGCCGACGAGATCAACCGGGCCTCGCCGAAAACCCAGTCTGCCCTGCTCGAAGCGATGCAGGAACACCGGGTCACGGTGCTCGGGCAGACGCATCCGCTGCCGGATCCGTTTTTTGTGCTCGCGACGCAGAACCCGATCGAGCTCGAAGGGACGTATCCGCTTCCGGAGGCCCAGCTCGACCGGTTTCTTTTCAAGCTCGATGTCCATGCGGCGGGGGTGGACGTGCTGGAGCGGATCGTGCGGAACCGCGAGATCGGCGAGGAGCCGGTCGTGCAGGTGGTGATGGATGCCGCCGAGCTGCGCGAACTTTCCGCAGTCGCGCGGAAGATTTTTCTACCCGATGTGGTGGTCAATTTCCTAGCGCGGCTTGTCGAGGCGACCCACGGGCTGGAGGGGGTGAAATACGGTGCGAGCCCGCGTGCGGCACTGGCACTGGCGGCGGCCTCGCGGTCGCGCGCGCTGCTGGCCGGACGCCTCAACGCGAGCTTCGAGGACGTGCGGGCGGTCGCGGGTCCGGTGCTCGGCCATCGGTTGGTGCTCGACTACAGCGCGAAGCTCGAGGGGAAGACGACCGCCTCGGTCGTCGCCGCGCTTCTGAAATCCGTGCCCGCGCAGAACCGCGCGACGCCGGATCTGCTGAAAGAGGCGAAGCTGTGAAGAAACACCCGGGCCATGCGCTGCTGCTCGTCGCGCTGCTCGTGTCGGCGTCCGTCTTCGCCACTGCGGGCGGTTTCCAGATTGATACCGATCCGCAAAGCGGGATCACGATTGTTGTTCAGGCGGTCTTCAACCCGCCCGAGCCGAACGGATCGGCCGCAGTCCGCGTGCGCATAAACAATGGAAGCCGCGCCGACGGCCAGTGGATCCTCAATTTTCAGAGTCCGGGTGGTTATCGTCCGGGACGGTCGCAGAACGTGAACTCAAAATTTTCCGCGCGGGTCGCTGCGGGATCCGAGCGGGAATTTGAATGCCTAGTGCCGATGCAGACTTCAGTTGACGGAGGTTATGGTTCCCTGCTCAGCCTCAACTGCTCGGGGCCGGGGGTGAGAAATGGCGAGCATCCGTTTCCCTCTCCCTCCCGCTCGGGTGGTCGGAATATCGGCACCGCCGGGTTCAGTGAGAAATTGATCGCGCGCCAGCAGGAGGATCTGAAGGCCGCACTGAAGGCAAAGGGGATCGAGGAAAACTTTTCCGTCGGCGATCCCGCGCGGATTCCTGCCGACTGGCGGGTGCTGTCTGCATTCGACCAGCTCTGGATTGCGGACGGCGAGTGGGATGCCTTTCCGGCGGGGGTTCGGCTGGCGATCGGGCAATGGGTCGCCACCGGCGGGGAGCTGATCAAGTGCTCGTCGGGGGCGGCTGGAGCGGATGAGAAATCCGGTCTCGGCGAGGTTTCTTCGTTCCCCACGGCCGCCGACGGGTCGCTCGACCTCGAACAACTGATCAAAAGAATGGAACGCCCGGGCTCGACCTTCCGGAAGTCGCTGGGATCGTATACCAAAGGCTGGCCGGACAAGGCATGGATTCCTCCCTACTCGGCGAACGCGCCACTGCTGATTCTTGTGATCATCCTCTTCGGAGCCGTCGTCGGACCGATCAACTTTTTCATGTTTGCGGGAAAGGAAAAGCGCGCGCGAATTTTTTGGACGACCCCGCTGATCTCGATCGTCGGGACGCTGGTCATTGGGATCACGATTTTTGCGCAGGACGGGTTCGGAGGGTGGGGAAAACGGCTTGCCCTGATTGTGATCCAGCCGGAGCACCACTCGGAGGTCGTCGTGCAGGAGCAGGCGTCGAAGACCGGCGTGCTGCTCGCGTCGGGGTTCGTGCTTGATCCGGCCGCGATGATCCGCCAACTCCCCACGACCCAACGGACCGTGAACTGCTCGGTGGCCGGGAACGAATATGCCGGCGACTGGTTCCAGAGCCGGAGCGTCCAGGGTCAGCTCATCACGGCCGTGCGTCCGTCCCGCGCGAAAATCCAGCTCCTGAACGCCGAGGAGGTTGCCGCCGGCAAACCGCCGCGGATCCTCTCGCAGATTGATGCGCAGCTCGACCGTGTGTATTTGCGCACGGTCGGCGAGAAGGTCTTCCGCGCGGACGATGTCGGCCCCGGACACGAGGTGACGATGCGGCCGGAAGCACTCAAGGATGCGAAGAGCACGCTGGATAAGGAATTTTTTCAAGCCGACGGACCGCTTTCCCAAGTGGCACCGGGGTATCCGCCGCTCGAAAAAGAAATTTTCTACGCCCTCTCAAAGTCTGCTGGCGGCGCGATGATCCCGACCCTCGAGGCGATCCGGTGGACCGATGACCGAGCGGTTTACATTTGCCCGACTAATCGGAACCCATGAGCGAGCCGCCTCCACTTCCGGTCCCGATCATCTCAGTGCGCGACCTCCACCGGGCGTTTGGCAGCGTGCGGGCGGTGCGGGGGGTGAGCTTCGACGTGTATCCCGGGCAGGTCGTCGGGTTCATCGGCGCGAACGGCGCGGGCAAGACGACGACGATGCGGATCATGGCCACGCTCGACATGCCGGACTCCGGGAGCATCGGGATCTGCGGCACCGATGTCGTCAATTTTCCCACCGAGGTCCGGCAGATGATCGGCTGGATGCCCGACGCCTACGGCAGCTACGAGCACATGACCGTGCTCGAATACCTCGACTTCTTCGGCCGCGCGTTCGGGCTGAAGCGCGAGGCGCGCGGGAAGCGGCTGCGCGAGGTGATGGAATTCACCGACCTCGCACCGCTGACCTCGCGTCCTGCGAACAAGCTTTCCAAAGGCCAGAACCAGCGCCTCTGCCTCGGCCGCACGCTCCTCCACGACCCGAAGGTCCTGATCCTCGACGAGCCGGCGGCCGGGCTCGATCCGAAGGCGCGGATCGAATTCAAGAACCTCGTCCGGCTTCTCGCCGATGGCGGGAAAACGATTTTCATCAGCTCGCACATCCTCTCCGAGCTCGGGGAGATGTGCGATACGATGCTCTTCATTGACGCAGGGAAAATCGTCCACCACGGGAGCGCGGAGAGCCTCCGGCGGCACAACTCCGAGGCCGCGCTCATTGACGTCCGGCTCGTCGGCAACCCCGACGCCCTCCGCGCATGGGTCGAGATGAACCCGGGTGTCGAGCTGGCCGACGCCCACCGCGATGGCGGGCGGGTGCGCCTGACATCGGCCGAGCCGGAGGCGATCACCGCCTGCCTTCGCAAAATGCTTGCCGACGGGTTGACCGTGACCGATTTCCACCGCGAGGAGCGTCGGCTCGAAGACGCGTTCGTTGATATTTTGAAAGCCCAATGAACATGCCTCCCGACTTTTCCGACCGGCTCAGCCCGATGCTTGTGAAAGAACTCCGCCAGGGGATGCGTTCGAGGGCGCTGCTCATCTCGCTTTTCCTCCTGCAGGGGCTGCTCATCCTCAACGCGATCCTCGGGCTCGGCTCGGCCGCAGGCGGCGACCTCTCCGGGACGACCGCATTTTTTTGGACGATCCTCGGGCTCCCGCTGCTGGTCATTCTTCCGCTCTCCGCGCTCGGCGGGATCGGCAACGAGATCAAGGCGAACACGCTCGACCTGATCTTCCTCACCCGTCTGACCGCGCGCCGGATCGTGCTCGGAAAATGGATTGCCGTCGTCGCGCAGTCCGCCCTGCTGGCCACGACCGTGCTCCCGTTCATCGCGCTCCGGTATTACCTCGGCGGAGTCAACATCACCGCCGACATCGCGTCCGCAGGCGCACTCCTCGTCGCCTCCGCCCTGATCTCCGCCCTCACGGTCGCGATGTCGTCGTACCCGTCAAAAATTGTAAGAATCGTCATCGGGGTCGGGTTTTTTTTCGCCCTGCAAATGCTGACCGGCATCGGGGCCGCGATGGCGATCGGCGGCGGGCGCGGCATGTTCCGCTGGGGGGTCGAGTGGCCGCTGGTGACGGCGGTCATCCTGCTCGTGCCGCTGTTCATTTTGCTGATGCTCGAGGTCGGCGCGATCCGGATTGCGCCGGCGGCGGAGAACCACGCGGGCGCGTGCCGACTGCTCGCGCTGCTGTTTGTGCTGGTCGCCGGCACCGGCGGAGTGCTCTCCGCATCGGCCTCGTGGCTCATTGTGCTCGGGCAGGTCGTCGCGACCCCGTTTTGCATTGCGGCGCTCTGCGAGGTCCCGCCGGGCGTGGCGGGGATGTTCCGGCCGCTCGTCCGACGCGGGTGGGCCGGGGGATTTCTCGCGAGGGTGTTCACTCCCGGCTGGCACACCGGGGTGATTTTCGTGCTGCTGATCTGGGCGATCATCGCGGGATTCTGGATCGGTGCGGGATGGCTGGATTTCACGGGAAGCAACGCGGACTCGGCCTCGAAGCGCGTGCTTTCGCTCCTCGGATTTGGCGTCAGCCTGCTTGCTCCCGCCGTGCTTGCGCCGGCATTCTCGCGGCGGAGGCTCTTGGTTTTTGTGAGTTTCTACGGCGCGTGCTCGGTGATCTTTCCTCTGGCGGCGGCGTTCAGTGCGGGCGGCGGCCTGCGCGATGAATGGATCCTGAAACTGGTCGTCTTCCTTCCCCCGCTCGCGGTGTTCGGTCCGGCCTTCGACAAAATCGAAACCCCGGCGCCACAGATCTGGATGGCAATTCTCGCGCTCGGATTGCTGGTCGGGTATTTGGTGAGGAGCATCCCGCAATGGAGGCGGTTCAGCGAGCTGCGCGCGCAGGCGAAACAACAGTGCCATGTTGCCTGACCGCGAGACCCTGCGCGGGATTGCCGCCCGCATGCAGGGCGCGGCCGGGCGGATGCGGCTGCCGTTCCGGGGACGGATCTGGCGCGGACCGGACGGCTCGTGGCAAGGCGCGGGCTCGGGGAGCTCGATAGATTTTCAGGACCACCGGGCGTATCTGCCGGGCGACGACCCGCGGCACATTGACTGGGCGGCGTATGCGCGCAGCGGGCACTACACGATGAAGCTCTACCGCGAGGAGGTGAGCCCGGCGGTCGAACTCGTGCTCGACGTCTCGGCATCGATGTTCGTCGCGCCCGGAAAGGCAGCCCGCGTGCTCGAGCTTTTCTATTTTTCGCTCGAGAGCGCGCGGCAGTCCGGCGCGTCGGTCCGCTGCCACCTCCTGCGCGGCGAAGAATCCGCGCGCTGGCCGGTCGAGGCGGCGCTGGGCGGCGACGGATGGGACGCGCTGCCGTGGCGGAAAACCGGCCCGGTCCTGCCGTGGCGGCAGGGCTCGCTGCGCGTGCTCATCTCCGACCTTCTCTTTCCGGGAGCACCCGGGCCATGGCTCGCCGGACTCGCCGCATCGCGCGGGACCGGGATTGTTTTCTCGCCGTTTGCCGACGCTGAGGCCGACCCCGACTGGGCCGGGAACATCGAATTTTCCGACTGCGAAAGCGGGAGAACGCGCGTGCAGGTGGTCAGCCCCGCGCTGCTCGAACGCTATCGGACGGCATGGCGCAGGCACTTCGCGCTTTGGGAAGACGAATGCCGCCGCCACCGGGTCGTGCTTGCTCAGGTCGGCGAGGAGCCGGATTTCCTGGAGTCCCTTCAGCGGCAGGCGCTCCCGCGCGGGGCGGTAGAGATGGCCGCGTGATGAAAAGCCTTCTCTTTTCCAACCCCGCCGGATTCTGGGCGCTGCTCGGCATCCCGGCGGTGCTGCTCATCCATTTTCTGCAACGCGAATCTCGGCGGGTCCGGGCAAGCACGCTGTTCCTGCTCGAGCAGCTTGCGCCCGAGAGCGCGCAGGGACGGCGGTTCGAGCGGCTTCGGAATTCCGCAACCCTCTGGCTCCAGCTCCTTGCGGTCGCGCTCTTCGCATGGCTTCTGGCCGGTCCGCGCTGGCTGCGGCCGGACTCGGCTCAGCGGGTCGTCTTCGTCCTCGACAGCAGCGCTTCCGTGTCGGCGTTTGCCGACGAGGCCCGCAAGGCGGTCGCGGAAAAATCCGCCGCGCTGGCCACGGCGGCGGCGCGCACCGAGTGGACGCTCGTCGAGAGCCTGCCCGCGCGGAAGACGCTTTTCTCCGGAACCGACCGCGCCGCGATGCTGGCCGCGCTCGATCACTGGCATCCCGACGGCCCGGCCCATGACCCCGAGCCCGCGCTCCGCGCCACGCTGGGACTGGTGCGGGGCAGGGGCGCGGTCGTGTTCGTGACCGATCATGGCGGACCCGTGCCGGCCGGCGCCGTCGTTCTTGCCGTGGGATCGCCGATCGAAAATGTCGGGTTCACCGGGCTCCAGACCGACGGCGATACATGGCGCGTGCTGGTGCGGAATTCCGGACAGCTCGCGGTCCGCCGGACATGGAAAATCAACGGGCGCGAACAGGGGACGCTCGAGTTGGCTCCCGGCGGGATGTGCGAGCTGCGCGGGATTTTTCCACCGGGCACCGACCGGCTCACGCTCGAGCTCGATGCCGACCGGTTCGCGCTCGACGACTCGCTGCCGATGGTTCGGCCGCAGCCGAAACGGATCGGGATTATTCGCGATCCGGGCACGTCGTTCGACGCATTTTTCGAGAAGTTCACAGGCACTGTTGCCGACCGTCTGCCCGACCGACGGGACATCGTGCTCGCGCGCTACGATCCGTTCCTGCCGAAGCTTCCCGAGGGGAATGCGGTGGTCGTCGTCGAGCAGCCGCTCGAGCCCGGAAAGCTGCTCGCCGGGAGCATCGTTGCGGAGAACCATCCGCTCGTTGCCGGCCTGAACTGGCAGCAGCTTCTCGTCAACGAATCGTTCTCGATCGCGCCGCGCGATTCCGACGACCGCCTCGTCTCGCAGGGAGACCGTCCGCTCCTCCTGCTCCGCCACAACGCAAAAGGCCGCGCGCTGCTCGTGAATTTCGACCTACGCCATTCCAATGCCGCGCAGATCCCGGCATTCCTCCTCACCCTGCACCGGTTTGTCGAGTCGGTCCGCGCCGGGCTCCCAGACATCGAAGTCCTCAATGCCGAGACCGGCCAGAGCCTCGCGGACGGATCGCGCGCGCCCGACGCACCCGGGTTTTTCGATCTCCCCGCCGTGCGCGGTGCCGCCCACTTTGCCGACGGACGCGAGGCCGACTTCAGCAACGCTTCTTCAGCCGACGGCGTCACCGGCACCGTCGCCGCACTCCAGCTTCAGAACAGCGAGCAGGATTTCTTCTCGCCGCTCTGGACCCTCCTCCTGCTCGCCACCTGCGCGGCATCGTGGGCGGCCGTGCGCGAAAGAAAAGCGACGAAGTTCATGCAGAATTCCGCCCCGCTATCCTGCATATTTCATACTCTGATTTGAGAGTCGGATAAGGACCTGGCTCAACAGGCGTATAGCAGGCGAGCTACATTGATGAACTCGCTCTTTTTCGAGGATCTGGGCTCGCGTCGCGTCGTTGCCGATTTCTCCGACGGCCATATCAGCAGCGATGGGGGAGAGCTCCTTCTCCGTCAGCTTGACCGTTCCCTGGGGCTCACCAGCAAGCTGGCCTCTTGTTTTTCCGACCATCGCACCGCCCTCCACTCCGTTTCCGCCGCTTACCCCTTCTTTTCCTCTCGCTCGTGAATTGGCCCTGGGCATTGGAGGGCATCGTTGTTCGACGATTGACTGAAGTGAAAATTTTGCGCAGATTTGTCGGCGGTCATTTTTTATTGAGTGTATAAACCACGCGCTGGGCTCAGGAAGAATTGCAAGCTGTGCAAAAGACGGGCTGGAATAAAAAAGTGCGACAAAAGACAACCGTTTTTTCCCACAAGCACCTTGCCCGTTCAATAAAATCATCGGCGTCAATCTGCGGTTAAAAAACATATGAATTCCACCTCAAAAAAAGTCGGAGTGATCCCAGCGACCCTTATGGTTGCCGGCAACATCATGGGTTCGGGCGTCTTCATGCTTCCGGCGAACCTCGCCGCGACCGGCGGGATCGCGATCTACGGGTGGGCGGTCACGATCACCGGTGCGATCTGCTTGGCAATGGTCTATGCGAAGATGGCGAGCATTGACGACAGCGCGGGCGGATCCTACGCCTACGCGCGGCGCGCGTTCGGACCGTTCATCGGCTACCAGACGAACCTCCTCTACTGGCTCGCCGGCTGGATCGGGAACGTCGCGCTCGCGGTCGTCGGGGTCGGTTACCTCAGCTTTTTCCTTCCGATCTTGAAGGAGCCGTGGGTCCTCGCGGCCGCCTGCGTCGGCATGATCTGGCTGTTCACCTTCCTCAACATCCTCGGCCCGCGCATCACAACCCAGGTCCAGTCGGTCACCACGATCCTCGCGCTCGTCGCGATCGTCGGAGTCGCGATCGTCGGATGGTTCAAATTCAGCCTCACCACCTACATGGGCTCGTGGAACGTCAGCGGCCACGACACGTTCGGCGCGATTCAGGGAGTTCTCAATGTCACGCTCTGGTCGTTCATCGGAGTCGAGACCGCCTCGGTCGCCGCCGGCGTCGTGGACAATCCGAAAAAAAATGTCCCCATCGCGACGATCGGCGGCGTCCTCCTCGCCGCCGTCACCTACGTCCTCTCCTGCACCGCGATCATGGGCGCGATCCCGAACGACGTCCTCCAGAAATCGGCTGCACCGTTTGCCGACTGTGCGAAGCTCGCGCTTGGCGAGACCGGCGGCGCGATCGTCTCGTTCTGCGCCGCCGCCGGATGCCTTGGATCGCTGGGCGGATGGGTCCTCGCGACCGCCCAGACTGCGAAGGCGGCCGCAGCCGACGGGTTGTTTCCAAAGATTTTCGGCGATGCGAACCAGCATGATGTGCCGGTGAAAAACCTCATCATCACCGGGTTTCTGATGACCGGTGCTCAGCTTCTCACCGTCTCGCCGACGGCATCGAAGGAATTTGGAGTCATCTCATCGATCGCCGTCCTCATGACTCTCGTCGCCTACGTGTATGTCGCGGCCGCGCTCGTCTGGATCGCCCAAAAGGTGGGCATCGGGCTCGGCATCATGATCGGCATCACCACCGCCTACTGCCTGTGGGCGGTCGTCGGATCAGATCCGAAGCAGGTCGTCTGGCTCGCGGTGACCCTCCTTCTGAGTGGCGTCTGCTACACGATCAATCAGGTCACCCACAAAAAACCCTCACCCGAAAAACCCGTCTGATGCGCCCGATAGCACTCGTCTTCCTCGTCTTCGCACTCGGAGTCTTCCTCGGCCACGACTTCTGGCCGAAATCCCATTCCGATCCGGCATGGCACTTCCGGTTCCACCGTGGAAAAATCCTCCATGTCCCGGAAGCGGCGGCGCCGACAAACCAACCGGCTCCGGCACACCACGGCCGCATCCTCCGCCTCCCGGCGAACTAGTGATCCACCGCCTTTCGGGTGCCCATCTTCACGGCACTGGGAATGCGGCATTCCCCTTGCCGCCACAGATGTTGCTTTGCGACACTTGCCAGCGATGAGAAAGCGCGTGCTGGTTTTGGCGATTGTATTGCCGATGGCGGCAGCCGCCGTGCTCTGGTTCGAGTGGATGGTTCGCTCCGCGCCCATCCCCGTCGGCCTAGAGGCTCCTCCCCCGGCCACGCCGGTGCTCGAGGATGTGCGGGGGCGTCCATTTTCCTCACCGCCAGCGGATTTCGCGCGCGACGCGCGGCCCGGGCGGCTGAAGGATTTCGGGCGGTGGCTGCCGCTGGCGACGGTGGCGGTCGAGGATCACAGGTTTTTTGCGCATCCGGGGATCGACATCATTGCGACGAGCGGTGCGGCCATTCGGAATTTGAGAAACGGGAGGATCGTATCCGGTGCCTCGACGATCACCCAGCAGACGGTGAAACTCGGAGCCGGACGCACCCGACGTACGCTCGGTGCGAAGTGGGGCGAGGCATTTAGCGCGATTCGCCTCGACCGCGAGTGGACGAAAGAGCGGATCCTCGAAGCCTACATGAACCGGCTTGACTACGGAAACCGCCGGATCGGGCCGGTCGCGGCGGCGTTTGCCTATTTCGGAAAGCCGCCGGCCGAGCTCTCGTTCGCGGAGTCGGTCTGGCTGGCCGGCATCCCGCAGTCGCCTTCAAGGCTGAATCCCTGGAAAAACCCGCGGCAGGTGGCCGACCGGTATCTGCGCAACATCCGGCGGATTGATCGGGCTGGGCTCCTACCGGCGGGCCTAGATGCGCGGGTGCTGCTCGCGACGCCGCCGGTTCCTGGCCGCCACGACCCGGTCGCCTCCGCGCCGCATTTCACGCGCGAGGCTCTGGCAAGGCTTCCGGCAGGCGGTGCCAGCCGCCGGAGCACGCTTAACCTCGACCTACAGTCGGCGGCGGAGCGGATCGTCGAAGCGGCCGGCCCGACGCTGGATCAAGCCGGTGCCGGAGGCTGCGGGGTCGTCATCCTTGACAATGTCAGCGGGGGTGTCCGGGCGATGGTCTCGGCGGCCGCTCCCCGGCATCGCGACGTCAACCTCACCACTTCGTCGCGCCCAGCAGGCTCGACGCTCAAGCCATTTCTCTACCTTGAAGCAATTGACCGTCGGCTCGCGACCGCCGCGACCCTCCTGCCAGACACCGAGGAGGCGATTCGCGAAGCCTACCCGGATTACGATCCGAAGAACCACAGCGGACGCCTCCTCGGGCCGGTCCGGTTGCGCGAGGCACTCGGGAACTCGATGAACGTCCCGGCCGTGGTGATGCTCTCAAAAACCGGCGCGCGGGAATCGTTCGGGCGCCTGCGCTCCTGGGGCCTGGGATTTCGCGAGAGCTTCGACGCCTACGGCGCGGGGTTCATTCTCGGCAACGCGGAGGTTTCCCTTCTCGATCTTGCTGGGGCATATGCCTCGCTCGCCCGATCCGGCAACGCCTGGCGGACGACGCTGTTCGTCGGCGAGCCGGTCGAACCAACCCGCTGCGCATCGCCCGAGGCGGCCACGATCATCACAGACATCCTCTGCGACAGCGAGGCGCGCAGGATCTCGTTCGGCAACGCGTCACCACTCGAGGTTTCCGCCCGCATCGCGGTGAAGACCGGCACCAGCTCCGGCTTTCGCGACGGATGGTGCATCGGCTTCACAAGGGAGCACACGGTCGCGGTCTGGACGGGAAACCCCGACGGCTCGCCGATGAATTCCGCGCTGGCAGTGCGCTCGGCGGCACCGGTCTGGAACGCGATCACGACGCTCCTCCTCGCCTCCGGCGACTCGCCGCTGCCCGAACCCGTGGAAAGTGCTTCGCTCGAATGCTGCCTTGTGGACAAAGCCACCGGCCTTCTTCCCCGGCCCGGCGCTCCGACGATCCGCGAGTGGTTCCTGCCGGGCACGGCGCCTTCTGAATCGTCAGCCCTCATGTATGGCCGCACCGGAGACACCGAAACGCTGGTCCTCCCAAAATCCTACGCCGCATGGTGTGCGGGACCACAAAACCGGATCGGCGCGACAGCCGCAACCGACGGGTTTGAAATTCTTTTCCCAAAAGATGGCGCGGTCTTCGGCATCAACTCCGCCCTGCCGCCGAACCAGCAGATGATCGTCCCCCAAAGCACCGACCCCGGCTGCGACTGGTTCGACAACGGAATCAAACTCACCTCCAAAAAAATCCGCCTCGCCCCCGGCGCGCACACGCTCACTGCCAAGTCCCGTGGTCTCGAGGCGAGAACATCGTTCCGCGTCGAGTAATCGCAGACAGTTTCACTTGCTCCAATTCCCAATCTTCCGGAATCGCTGCCAAATGCTGTTCCTGATTGCGTTTCCGGGGAAATTTTATTGAAATGCCTGCATGGCGCAAAAATCCGAGAAGCCGACCCTTGAATCCGCAATGGCGAGGGTCTCCGAGATCGTTTCGGAGATGGAGGACGGGGATCTTCCGCTGGAGACGCTGATCGTGCGGTATGAGGAGGGGGTCGGGCTGGTAAAGTTTTGTCAGGAGAAGCTCGACGCGGCGGAGAAGAGGATTCAGATCATCTCGCGCGACGCGAGGGGCGCGCTCGGGCTCAACGACTTCGAGGAAGCCGATGCCTGAGCCGATGTTGCAGACGACGGGAATTCTCGGCGGGATTTCCTCGCCCGACGACATGAAGGTACTGCCGGCGGAACATCTGCCGGTGCTCGCGTCCGAGGTCCGCGAAGAGCTGATCCGGGTGCTCTCGACGACCGGCGGGCATCTCGGCCCGAACCTCGGCGTCGTCGAACTCACGATCGCCCTGCACCGGGTGTTCAGCACCCCGCGCGACAAAATCCTCTTCGACGTGAGCCACCAGGGGTATGTCCACAAGCTGCTCACCGGCCGACACGATCGGTTCGCGACGATCCGCCAGTTTGGCGGACTCAACGGGTTTCTGCTGCGGAGCGAGAGCGAGCACGACGCCTACGGAGCCGGGCACGCGGGCACCGCGCTCTCCGCCGCGCTCGGCATGGCGGCCGCTCGCGACCTCCTCGGAGGCGGCGAGCATGTCGTCTGCGTCGCCGGCGACGGCGCGTTCACCTGCGGGGTCACGCTCGAAGCCCTCAACAACATCGCCTCGACCACGAAACGCCTGATCATCGTCCTCAACGACAACGAGTGGTCGATCGCAAAAAATGTCGGGGCGGTCGCGGAATACCTCAACCGGATCGTCACCAATCCGGCGTATGCCCACCTGCACGACCATGCGGCAAAGTTCGTCGAGTGGATCGGCGGAAAAAAGGCGCGCAAGCTCGCACACAAGGCGGAAGTCGGGCTGAAAAACCTCCTCGCCCCGAGCGTGATTTTTGAGGATCTTGGGATCCGGTATTACGGGCCGATTGACGGCCACGATGTCGGACTGCTCACCGAGACGTTCGAATTTCTGAAAACGCAGAACGACCCGGTCATCCTGCACATCCTCACGCAGAAGGGAAAAGGCTACGGACCGGCGATCAAGCGACCGGACAAATTCCACGGGCTCGGAAAATTCCACCTCGACACCGGCGCGACCGACGTCGGGCCGACGCCGACGTATTCTGAGATCTTCGGGCGGACGCTGGCCGGCTTCGCCGACCACAATACGAAGATTGCGGCAATCACCGCCGCGATGCCCACGGGCACCGGGCTCGCCGGGTTCGCCAAGCGGCATCCAAAGAGGTTTTTCGATGTCGGGATCGCCGAGGAGCATGCGGCAATCTTCGCATGCGGGCTCGCATCGCGGGGGATGAAACCGTTCCTCGCGATCTACAGCACGTTCATGCAGCGCGCCTACGACATGATCCTCCACGACATGGCACTGCAGGAGCTCAACGTCGCGCTCTGCATGGACCGCGCCGGGCTTTCCGGCGACGACGGACCGACCCACCACGGGCTCTTCGACATCGCGTTTCTGCGCGCGGTCCCCGGCCTCGTCCAGATGCAGCCGAAGGACGAGGACGAATTCGCAGACATGCTCTGGACGATGGCGAACCACCACGACGGGCCGATCGCGATCCGCTATCCGCGCGGAGCGGGCACCGGCGCGGTTCCGAAAAAGCAGCCGCAGATCCTTGAAATCGGGAAGGCGGAGGTCCTGCGCCACGGGTCGCGGGTCGCGATCATCGCGCTCGGCAACATGTGCGAGATCGCACTCGAGGCGGCCGCGCTCCTGGAAAGTCAGGGCATTCGTGCGGCAGTCGTCAACGCCCGCTGGATCAAACCGCTCGATACCTCGACCATCGAGTTTTTCGCGCGCGGCTGCGAGGTCATCTGCACGGTCGAGGACCACGCACTCGCAAACGGCTTCGGATGCGCGGTCATCGAGCACCTCTCGACGCAAAACATCACGACTCCCGTGGTGCGGATCGGCTGGCCGGACCGGTTTGTCGAGCACGGGACGGTCGCGGCACTCCGCGCGAAGCACGGGATCACCGCTGCGGCCGCCGTCGAAAAAATCCTTGCAGCCCTGCCGGCGACGCTCGCGGAAAACGTCCGGCCCGCCGCGTGATCCCGCCCCCGCGCTCGGTCCTCCTGATCAAGCCCGGCTCGATGGGCGATGTCATCCATGCCCTGCCGGTCGCATCGGCAATCCACCAGGCCTGGCCGGACGCCGCGCTGACGTGGATCGCGGACCCGCGCTGGGCGCCACTCTTGGCGGGAAACCCCGCCGTTTCGCGCGTGGTGCATTTCCCGAGGGAGACGTTCCGGGGCGCGGTCGGATGCCTCCGCGCGGCCCGCTGGTATGCGGGACTCGGAGGGCTGCGGCCGGATGTGGTCGTGGACCTCCAGGGGCTGCTGCGAAGCGCGCTGATCGCGAAGGGCGCGGGCGGACGCCTTGTCTGCGGGCTCGACGATGCGCGCGAGGGCGCGGGAATTTTTTACAACCGCCGGGCCGCGACCGTGCCGGACGAACACGCGGTGCGGCGCTACCTGCGCGTGCTCCCGCTCCTCGGGATCCAGATCCCGGAGCAGCCGAAATTCCCCCTGCCGCCGGGGCTTCCGCCACCGCTGCCAGCCGGCTGTGTCGCCCTCCACCCGTTTGCGCGCGGAGCGGGGAAATCGCTTTCGCCGGAAGCGATCCGCACGTTTCTCCGGGAATTCCGCGCGCTTAGTGACGCGCCGGTCGTGCTCGTCGGGACGGGAGTCGTGCCCGACCGCCTGCCCGACAGCGTGATCAACCTGGTCGGCAAGACCTCGCTTGACGGGCTTGTCGGGGTTTTGCGCGCAGCGAGTTTTGTGGTGAGTGCCGACAGCGGGCCGTCGCATCTGGCCGCCGCGCTCGGCAGCCCGCTGCTCGCGATCCACACATGGAGCGACCCTCGCCTGGTCGGACCCTGCCACGCAGGCGCGTGGATTTGGCAGGGCGGGGAGATCAGGCGACAAGATCCGGGCGTCCCGCCACTCCCCGAAATGCCGTTCACGGAATCGGCCGCGAAAGAGACCGCGCGATTTGTCGCCGACCTCCTCTGCTATTGACTGCCGACAGGCGAACCGGTAGGTTCGGTGCATCGGACGCTGTTCGTCCGGTTGTCCTGTGGGACGACCCCTGGCAGAGTTCCTATTATGAACGAAATTTGGATTAAAACCCTGAGGGTCCACTCCCAGATCGGGGTGGGTGAGGAAGAGCGTTCCCAGCTTCAGGAACTGCATATTGATCTCTGCATCCAGCCGACTGCACCGTTTCCTTACATGAACGACGACGTGATGCGGACGATCGACTACACGGCGGTGGCCAACCGGGTCCGCGCACTTGCCGGGGAAGAGCCGCGGCACCTCATCGAAACGCTCGCCGCCGAGATCGCCCGGCTTCTTGTGGACGAATTCCATGCGGTCTCGGTCGTCGTCGAGGTTCGAAAATTCGTCATTCCCGGCACGGATTACGTTGCCGCGCGATGCCGGCTCGAGCGTTGAGCGAACATTTTTCCCTGTCGGCTTCGCGCCGTTCGAAAATTGACATTGCACCCACGACATCTGATCGCAATTTTCGCCCTGTGCTTGGCCGCCGTTTCGTGCGGAAAGCGGCCCGGTCCGGCGGCAGCCGAATCCGCGCCCGAGGCGCCCAGGCTGGCCTCGCAGCTCGACGCGGACCTGCGCCGGGTGCGGGCGGAGGTCGAGAAGCTCGCGTCCTCGGCTGCCGGCCTCTACGCGCGCAAGCAGGAGACCCTCGCGTCGGTTGACCGCTCGAAATACGCGTTTGCGGACAACGGATCGTTTCACAAGCCGTTGAACGACGGGACGGCCGCAGTCTGGATTTCCGGCGCGGTTCCGATCACCGAAGAGGTCCGCGAGGTCGCCTACCTCACCGAACCGCTCGACCGCGAGCTCATCGGAATCACGCGCGATTTTCCGGAGGTCAACCAAGCCTACTACAACGACAGGAATAGCCTCAACAGGATCTACCCGTGGTTCGACGCGGTGTCGCAGTATCCCCCGAAGATGAACATCCCCGAGTTCAACTTCTACTACCTCGCCGACGAAAAGCACAATCCGGCCCGCAGCGGGGTCTGGGTGAACGATCCGTATGTGGACCCGGCCGGGCGCGGGTGGGTGGTCAGCGCGATCGCGCCGGTCTACCACGACGGCACTCTCGCCGGGGTCGCCGGGCTCGACGTGACGATCACCACAATCATGGACAGGTATTTCAAGGCCCGCGACGTCCCGCTGATCGTGCTCGCCGGCAACGGGATGGTGGTGGCGGCCACCGAAAAGGCGGTCGAGCTCCTGGAAATGCCCCCGCTCAAAGACCACAAATACCTTGAGACCGTGAAGCAGGACACCTTCAAGCCCGACGAATACAACGCGTTGAAAAGCCGCGAGCACGGGGTGCGCGACATGGCGGTTTCGATCCTCGAAAAAAATTCCGCGGCGGTTGATGTCGAGCTTGCCGGCAAGACTTACACGGCGGTGTCGGTGCCGGTCCCGGAGATCGGCTGGAAAGTTGTCGAATTCGTCGCCAGATGATCCCCGCCAAACTACGCCATGAACCTCCGGGCCATTAACTGGACGTTTTTGCGGCTTCCGCTGGTTTTGGCATTTGTCGCAGCCATGGCACTGCTGCTCGGCGGGGCAATCCTTACGCGCCAGCTCCGCACCTCCCAGCTAAAAATTGCCGACAGCGAGTTGCGCCAACTCGCCCGCGGCCAGGCTCGCGAACTCGCCGAGACGATGTCCCGATTCGAGGAGACGTTCACATTTTCCCTCACGTCGCTGCCCTACAAGAGACTCCTCTCCGAGGGGGATGCCTCGGCCGAGAGCACGGCCGCAATCCGCCGGTTCCTCTACCTGAACCAGCCGCTGGTTTCCGAAATCCGGGTCTTCGAGGAAAAAGGCTACGGCCGGGTGATCTCCATCGAGTCGAACAACTGCCTGCGGGTTTCTCCGCTGCTCGACAAAAATGACTGGGTGACCGTGCGCCCGCGGCTGGTCGCGCTCCAAGGGATCGTGCAGGAGTTGGACGGCAGCCTCGCATGTAATGTCGTGGTCGTCCTCAACCCCGGCACCGTCGCCCACGAACAGCTCACCCGGTTCAGCCTCACACATCCAAAACATTGGGCCGTGCTCTACTCCGAAGAGGGCGACCCGCTTTTTACCCGCAATGGATCGAAGCTCTTTCCGTCCCTGCGCATGTCCGACGCCTTCCATAAAAATCTCGCCGCCGACATCGCCGCCACGTTCGAGGGGCACTCGGTCCAGACAGTGACGGTCGGAGATGTCGGCTACCGGTGGATCGTCTCTTACATCCCTGTGTCGCTCAAGGGCTGGAAGTCAGCGATCATGGTCGCATCCGACGAACTGCAGGTTCTCGGCCCGGTCGCCCGCGCGACGTGGATCATCTTGGTCGCCGCCACGCTTTTTGTCGCGCTCCTCGTCGCCATATTCGTCCTCCTCCTCCGCCAGATTCTCGGCAACCAGAGCGAGCTGGAATCCGGCCGTCGCCGCACGGCCACGATCCTCGAAACCGTCCAGAGCGGGATCGTGCTGGTTGATGCCGGCGACGGGCGGATCGTCGAGGCAAACCCCGCCGCGTGCCAGCTCCTCGCCGGTGCCGACAGCGGGCTCGCCGGACGTCTTGCCTCGGACTTTTTCCCGCCGGGCGAACCGGCGGCTTCGGGCGTTGAATCGGTGGTTTCTCTCGACAGCGGCGGCCACTGTCCGGCACTCATCAACACCGGGTTTTTTGAGCTCGCGAACCGCCGGTTCCGGCTGATCTCGTTTGTGGACATCCGCACGATCAAGGATTCGCAGAGCCGACTGCTGCGGGCGCAGACGAAGCTGCGCGAGGCAAACGCCAGCCTGCAGGCGGCGATCGGGCGGGCCGAGCAGGCCGCCCGGACCGCGGAGCATGCGAACACCGCCAAGGGCTCGTTCCTCGCCATGATGAGCCACGAGATCCGGACACCTCTCAACGGGGTGGTCGGGTTCACGGGACTGCTGCTGGAGTCCAAGCTCGACGACGAGCAGCTCGGCCACGCGCAAACGGTAAAAGCCTGCGCAGAAACTCTCCTCACCCTCATCAACGACATCCTCGACTTCTCAAAAATCGAGAGCGGACGGCTCGATTTCGAGCGGCTTCCGATCTCGCTCCGGGAGATCGTCCGCGAGGCGGCCAACCTTCTGGAATTCGCAGCCAACGCAAAAAAACTCGCGATCTCGGTCCAAATCCCGGCGGATATCCCCGACAGGATCTGGGGCGACCCGGTGAGGATCCGGCAGATTTTTGTCAACCTCCTGAGCAATGCCGTGAAGTTCACCGAAACCGGCTCGGTCGGGGTGGATGTCCGCATGGAGGGGCCGAAGGCAATCCACGCGCGGGTGAGCGACACCGGGATCGGGATCGCTCCGGATCGCATGGACTCGCTTTTCGAGCCGTTCATACAGGCCGACGTCAGCACGACCCGAAAATACGGTGGCACCGGTCTCGGCTTGGTCATCAGCCGACGGCTGGTGGGGATGATGGGCGGCAGGCTCTGGGTGGAAAGTGAGCCCGGCAAGGGAAGCGTGTTCCACGTCCTGCTGCCGATCAAGGAGGTCGCCCGACCGGCAGAGTCGCCTGCAACCGTGCGGGATCCGGACCCTGCCGCACGACCACCGCTGCGCATCCTCATCGCCGAGGACAACCCGATCAACCAAAAGCTGGCCGCAATCCTCGTCCGCCGGATCGGCTACGAGCCGGACCTTGTCGCCGACGGTGCCGAGGCGGTCGAGGCGGCCCGCAGCGGCCTCTACGACGTGATTCTCATGGACTACCAAATGCCGGTGATGGACGGCCTAGACGCGACGAGAGCGATCCGCATCGAGGAGGCCGCAGATCCCGCTCGGCGGAGGGCATGGATCGTCGCGGTGACCGCAAACGCGATGGACGAGGATCGCCAACACGCCGCCGACTCAGGGATGGACGGCTACCTCACCAAACCGCTCCATGCCAACGAGATGGAAGCGGCGATCCTCAAGGCCTCACAAAATCATCAGACGCAGGCCCCGTGAGGTTCGAAGCATGCTTATCCGGTTGGTAGCCGTTCACGGGGTATAGAAGCAGAAGTGTTGTGCGGCGGAATAAATGCGAGAAATCGGGGGTGTTTGGATTAGCAATAATCAAGGGATAGTGGGCGCGGGGCTCGCGCGCAATTTGCAGCGCAGCCGCCCTCCCCGGAAAGCCTTCGGGACTTGAGCCCCATGCAGCGGGAAAACATACGGGCGCGCGGATTTCGCTCGACATGGTATTGCTGGACAAATGGCGGGAAGTCGTCAAGGAATCTCCGGTGATGGAAATCACGATTCCGCAGTTGACCCAGCGAATAAAGGATACCGTCAAGGCCGCTCGCCACATTATCTCCTTGCTTTTCCCGGTGCTTGTCGCCACATGCGTATGGATGA
>DYRS01000301.1 GCA_020718585.1 Chthoniobacter flavus | reverse complement strand
ACCCTTATGCGAGCACGAACGATTGGGAAAGCTGAAAAACGCGATCTTGGAAATTGAATCCGCCCAGCCCGCGATGCGTTCAAAAAGACACATTATGAAATCTACCCGATCCATCAGCACTCACGACCCGCTTCTCCGCAGCGTCTCGCGGTCGTTTTATCTTTCTCTGAGGATCCTGCCGCGCAGCGTGCGCCCGACGCTTTCGCTCGCCTACCTTCTTGCCCGGGCATCCGACTCGGTCGCCGACATCGCAACCTCGCCGCGCGAGGATCGCATCCGCCTGCTTCGCGGGCTTTCCGCATCGTGGCCGCCGGATCCCCTCCAAGAGCTCGCCGGCGCGGACCGCGAACTCATCGGCGCGCTTCCCGACCTGCTGGCTTCCCTACGGGAATCTTCCGACCGGGAGGAAATCGAGCGCGTCTGGCGGACGATCCTCGGGGGGCAGATCTTTGATATCACGCGTTTTGCCCCGCCTGCACGCGCATCTGCGAAAAATGCAGACGAGGCGGCCCACAGGAGCGTGGGCTGCCCGCCCGCCTCTTCGCAATGTGGGCAAGATGCCGGCGGTCCCGGCAGCTTGCGCTTTTCAGAGATGCTCATCCCGCCCGCAGGCCCGCTGACGCTGGCCGAGGCGGTCCATTACACCGGGCTTGTCGCCGGATGCGTCGGCGAATTCTGGACCGACATCTGCTTCAAACACGTTCCAGATTATTCGCGCGAATCCCTTGAGACGATGCGCCGACTCGGGTTCTCGCTCGGATGCGGACTCCAGTGGGTGAACATCCTCCGTGACCGCCATGCCGACGCGGCGGACGGACGGATCTACGTCCAGCCGGAACATTTTTCCACCGCCCTCCTGATCGCGCGCGGACACCTTGCCGATGGCGCACGCTATGCCGACGCCGTCCGCCCGCGTCGACTGCGGGCCGCCTGCCGACTTCCGCTCCTCCTTGCCGAGCGCACGCTCGACCTCGTGGCGGGGTCTCCGTTCGCCGCTCGCGTCAAAACCGGGCGTTGGTTCGTCTGGCGGAGCCTCGCGCTGGCAGCCTGGAAATAGCACCACTCGACCAACTCCTGGCCGACATTGGCAGCACCCGCGACCGCGCCCTCATCAAGGCGATGGTGTTCTCCCGCCTGCTTTTCCCTGCGCCAAGCTCGCCCTCAAGGACCAGGCTCGTGGCACTCTCCTGGCCTCGGCCTGCGGTCTCTCCCCCGAGGAGAACTTCGACGAAGACGATCTCTACGCGGACATGGACGCCATCAACGGCCACTGATGCGCTTTGGAAAAATGGCTCGCTGGCGGAGCATTCAAGGAGCCCGTAACTCTACTGCTCTACGACCTCACAAGCGTTTGGCTGGCTGCGCCAAAATCCGCGCGTAATTTTCTTACGGAATGCGAAGAACCACGCGCAACGGGCATTTGCGAGGAATGCGATTCCATACACTCTGTAGTGGATGTGAGATTGGCGGAACCCGCATCAACTCAGGCTTGTCTCGCGAATTCTATTTCTTACGCGCGGATCAGGGCTGCG
>DYRS01000108.1 GCA_020718585.1 Chthoniobacter flavus | reverse complement strand
ATGATTGACGGGCTTTCATCCGGATTGGACAGCAGGCGGGGATATGGGCTATGGTCGTTCATGATGAAACGCGCGATATTTTTCGGCACTCTCGCGATTTGCCTGTCGGCAGTGCTCAGCCCGGCGCAGGATGGCATCGAGAAGGAGCTGCAGCAGAGTTCGGACGAGCACATGCGCGAGGAGCTCGGTGTGAACCCGATTACCGCTCCCTCGATTCGCGACACGCTCAAGCAATTGGAGGTGTTCCGGCCGGTCCCGGTGGGGCTGATTGACGCTGCAAATCGTGAGGCGACATTCAACAACCGCATGCAGACCGCGATGCACTTCGGCTCGCTTGTAGCCGACGGGTTCCTGCTCACGCTCGCCGAGCGGTCGCAGGATATTCAGGAAGTCGGCAAGGCACTCATCCGCCAGTCGCGAGCACTCGGAGTCGGTGAGCGGCTCACCAAGCGCAGCAAGAGCCTCCTCGAATCCAGCGACCGCGGCGACTGGGCCGGAATGCGTCAGGAGCTCGTGCGCACGCAGGAGGATGTCGAAACCTCGATGCTCGAACTCCGCGACGAGGAGATGGCCCATATGATCAGCTTGGGCGGATGGCTCCGCGGGTTCCAGATCGGGGCGAACAGCACCGCCGATGCCTACTCGCCGACGAAGGCCGCCGTCCTCGCAAACACCGAGATCATGGACTACTTCCTCGACCGGCTGAACACGCTCCACCCGAGGCTCAAGAAGACCGATATGGTCACCACGCTCACGCTGCGCATCAAAGAAATCCGAGCGCTCGCCGCCGAGGCGGACGGCAAGCCGGTCACGCCCGTTCAGGCCGCGAAACTCCGCGATCTCGCCAACGACGCAGAGGCTGCCGCGACCGCGAAGGTGGACGAGGATGGGCGGTTCGAGAAACCAAAGGGCGCATCTCCGATAGTTGCAAAAAAGCTGAACTACACCTCGATTTGAGAGCAAAAAGAGGTCATGCAATGGCCGATCAAGGTTCAGGGACGTGAAGTGGATGAGGAAAAAGTGCGCTGGCTCAGCGGTTGGATCGCCGAGCATTTCCACTGGAGTCGACGCAGGTTGGCCGGTGAGTTGTGCGTGCTCTGGGATTGACGTGATGGAAGCGGACGGGCCAAAAACGACACCCTTGAGTTCCTGTGGAACTGATTTTTGCAACTATCGGAGATGCGCCCGACGGCCGCGCGCGCACTCCCTCCGGTAGGGATTATTGACTGTCGGCGGGTTTTGGCGCGATAGTGCAGGGCATGATATGGATTGCCTGCGCGCTGACCTCGCTGCTCGCGAGCTGCGCGCTTGCGCGGACGCGGCTGTGGGCACGGGCACTCGCACTCTGGGGAGGGAAGCCATGGCGGTTGGCCTGCTGATCGGGGTGATGCTTTTTGTTGCGACGGTCTGCCTGCTCGCCGCCTCCGGGCTCGCGGCGCGGTCGGCCCGCGCCTCGTTCGCATGCACCGTCGCTGGCACCGCCGCCGGGCTCGTCGCGGCGATGGCCGTGCTCCTCGGACCAGGCGATTGGGAATGGACGTCCGCGCTCGCGCCCGGAGGAGAAAATTTCCGCCTCCAGCTCGACGGGCTCGCCGCATTTTTTCTCGTCCTCGTGTGCGTCGTCGGATGTGCCGGCGCCGCCTACGCCTGCGAGTATTGGCCGGAGAGCACCGGCTCGGCCGCGCGCGGACGGGCCTGGTGGAACGCGCTCGTTCTGAGCATGGGTGCCGTGCTGCTCGTCTCCAATGGCGTGCACTTTCTCATGGCATGGGAGGCGTTCGCGCTGTGCGGGTATTTTCTCATCACGCTCGACAACCGTTACGCCGGGGTGCGCGCGGCCGGCTGGCTCTACCTCGCCGCCTCGCACGTCGGCACGCTCGCGCTCATCGCATTTTTTGCCTCGCTTGCACAATCCCTCGGCACATGGGACCTCGGCCCGACGAACGACGTCCCCTCGATCGCCCCGCTCTTCTGGCTTGCGCTCTTCGGGTTCGGGATGAAGGCGGGATTTTTCCCCTGCCACATCTGGCTCCCCTCGGCTCATGCCAACGCCCCAAGCCATGTCTCGGCAATCATGTCCGGGGTCGCAATCAAAATGGGCGTCTATGGGATCGTGCGATTTGGCGGATGGCTTCCTGTGCCCGATGCGGCCGGGTATGTAGTGATCGGGATCGGCGCGGCGAGCGCAGTGCTGGGGATCGCGTTCGCATTTGCGCAGAACGACGTGAAGCGCCTTCTCGCCTACTGCTCGGTGGAAAATATCGGGGTCATCCTGATCGGCGTCGGCGCGGCGCTGCTTGCCCGGAGCCACGGGAACGCAGCTTGGGGCGGCCTCGCGCTGGCCGGCGCGCTCCTGCATGTCTGGAACCATGGGCTCTTCAAATCCCTCCTCTTTTTCGGCGCGGGCTCGGTGCTGCACGCGACCGGCACGCGCGAGATGAGCCGCCTCGGCGGGCTCTGGAAATCCATGCCTTGGACGGCCGGGCTCTTTGCCGTCGGTGCCGTGGCGGTCGCCGGGCTGCCGCCGCTCAACGGGTTTGCGGGCGAGTGGCTGATCTATCTCGGCCTCTTCGAGGGTGCGACCACGCGCGCCGGATTCGCGTGGGCGGTGCTGCCTGCGGCGATCCTCCTCGCCACCGCCGGCTCTCTCGCCCTCGCCGCATTCGCAAAGGCGGGCGGGGTGATTTTCCTCGGCGTGCCGCGCACGAAACCCGCCGCCGGAGCGCATGAATGCGGACCCGGAATGCTCGCGCCCATGCTCGCGCTCGCGACCGCCTGCACTGTCATCGGGGTCGCTCCCTCGCTCGTTTGGATGCCTGTCGCGCGGGCGGTCGGCACATGGAATCCCGCATGGTCGGGTGCGGCGAACCCGCTCTTCGCCCTCGGTCCCGCGCAGCTTCTCCTGGCCGTGCTCGCCGCCGCTGCCGGCGCGCTGCTCTGGAAAAAATCCCGCGCAAACGGCCTCCGGCGCGCACCAACATGGGATTGCGGATTTTGTCGTCCGACTGCCCGGATGCAATATACCGGGGGCTCGTTTGCGGGGATTGCCAGCGGATGGTTCGCCGCGATCTTTCGCACGGAGCACAAATCCCGGCGTCCGCGCGGACCGTTTCCCGCCTCGGCATTCCACCTCGACCATGTGCCGGAGACCGTGCTCGACCGGATGATCCGTCCGACCGGGGCGCTGATCGAAAAGCTTTCCCACGCCGCGCTCGGGCTCCAGCACGGTCGGCTCCCATTTTACATCCTTTACCTCGTCGCCGGACTAGCGGTTTTGGGAGTTTATGTTTTTCTGGAGGCGGCATTGTGACGATTGACTGGATTCTTCGCATCGCGCTCTGGGTCGTGCTCGCCCCGCTGCTGCCCGGCATCATCAACAAGGTCAAAGCCTGGGTCGCCGGTCGCAAGGGACCACCCGTGCTCCAGCTCTATTACGACCTCAACCGGCTCCGCAAAAAAAGTGTCGTGCTCAGCGACATCGCCTCGCCCGCGTTCGTCGTGGCACCGGCGGTCGCGTGGGTCGCCGTCGCATCCGCTGCATTCCTGCTGCCGCTCGGTCCGGCCGATGCCGGGGTCAGCTTCCGCGGCGACGTGCTACTCATGGTTTACCTGCTCGCGCTCGCGAGGTTTTGCACTGCATGGGCGGCCATGGAAACCGGATCCGCATTCGAGGGGATGGGTGCCGCGCGGGAGGTCAGTTACGCGGTCCTCGGCGAGGCGGCGATGTTTGCGGCGATGCTCTCGCTCTGCGTCCAGACCGGGAGCATCTCGCTCGTTGACATGCTCGAGCCGACCTCGGCGGTCGGCACGGCTCTCCTCGCGGCCGGACTCTTCATCGTGCTGCTCGCCGAAAATTGCCGGGTGCCATTCAATGATCCGAACACCCACCTCGAACTCACGATGGTCCATGAGGTGATGGTGCTCGACCACAGCGGCCCCCCCCTGGCTGCCATCCTGCACGGAGCCTCCATGAAGCTCCTCCTCTTCGCCGTGCTCCTCACAACCGCCGTCCTGCCGATGGACCGGTTTTCGCCGGCTGGTGCTGTGGGCGCGCTCGCCGCAGGCATCCTCCTCGTGACCGTCGGCGTCGGGCTCACCGAGTCGTTCCTCGCGCGGATCTCGTTCCGCAATGTGCCGCTCCTACTCACGATGGCATTCCTCCTCTGTCTGTTTTCGCTGCTGGTCGCATGGAAGGGATGTGCCTCTGCTCTCGGGAGCGCGGGCGTCCCTCCCGCTTCTTCTGGCAGGCAAGATGCCTGCGCTCCCGGGGATCCGCTGCCTTCGTCGGCGCGCGCATGGAGGGGAGGCGCGGCGTGATCGCGATGCTCAACCTCCTGGTCGGCGTGGCGATGGGGCTGAACCTCCTCGCGCTCGGCTGCAGCCGCCTGCCCTCGCTCATCCGCACGGTCGCCACCCAGGGGATGGTGCTCGGCCTCATGCCGCTGCTCCTCGAGATCCACCGCCTCGACTGGCGGATCACGCTCGTGGCCGTGGCCACCGTTGCCGGCAAGGGGCTTGTCATTCCCGGCCTGCTGCGGCGGGCGATGCGCGCCGCAAACATCGAGCGCGAGGTCCAGCCGTTCATCGGCCTCATGCCGTCGGTGCTGCTCGGCGCGGGCGGCACGATCCTCGCCGTCGCGCTCGCCGGGGCGCTGCCACTGCTCCCCGAGCACGCAGAACTCCTCCTCGTACCCGGCGCGCTCGCCTCCGTGCTCACCGGGTTCATTTTGCTCATCGGCCGCTCGAAGGCGATTTCGCAGGTCTGCGGGTATCTGGTCCTTGAGAACGGGATCTACCTTTTCGGCCTCCTGCTGATCAAGGCGACCCCACTGCTCGTCGAGGCCGGCGTCCTCCTCGACCTCACCGTCGGGATCTTTGTGCTCGGCATCATCATTGACCGGATCCAGCGCGCGTTCGATTCGCTCGACACCCGCAAGCTGACCTCGCTCCACGAATGACTGCGCTCCTGCTCATCATCATCCCGCTCGCGGGTGCGTTCCTCGCGGCGCTGTGGCCGGACAACAAATCGCGTCCGTGGTTCCTGCCAGCCGTCGGCTCCCTGCACGCCGCGCTCTGCTTCCGCCTTCTGCTGGCACCGCCGCGGGTGAGCCCGGAGGCATGGGTCGGGTTCGACCCGCTCGCGGCCGCCGTACTGCCCGCCGTCTCCCTCCTTTTCGCCGTCTGCGGGTTCTATGCCGTCCCCTACCTCCAGATGCGGGAGGAGCGTCCGAACCGGGTCTTCGTGGGCTCGCTGCTCGCCGTGCTCGGGCTGCTGAGCGCCGGACACCAAGCAAGGCACCTCGGGATTTTGTGGATCGCCACCGAGGCGGTGACCCTCGCAGCCGTGCCGCTTCTGCACTTCAACAACACGCCGCGCGCGTTCGAGGCGACATGGAAATACCTGCTCGTCGGCGGCACCGGGATCGCGCTCTCGCTCCTCGGCTCGTTCTGCCTCGGGTATTCCTCGCTCCACGGCGGCGGCGAAGGCGACCTCACATTCGTCTCGCTCATGGCCCAGGGTGCCGGGCTCTCGCGCCCGTGGGTGCTCGCGTCATGGGTCCTCCTCCTCGTCGGCTACGGAACAAAGATGGGGCTCTCCCCGATGCACACATGGAAGCCCGACGCCTACGGCGAGGCGTCCGGAATCGTTGGCGCAATCCTCGCGGGCGGCGTCACCTCCGTCGCGTTCACCGCAATCCTGCGCATCCGCTCGGTCATCAATGCGGCGGGCGAATCCCACATGGCCGACCGCACGCTTCTCGCCATCGGGCTCTTCTCGATGGTTGTAGCGGCGTTGTTCCTGCTCGGCACCCGCGACTATAAACGGATGCTCGCGTATTCGAGCATCGAGCACATGGGGATCCTCAGCCTCGGTGCCGCACTCGGCCCGCTTGGCACATGGGCCGCTCTCTTCCACGTCTGGAGCAACAGTCTCACGAAAGGCGCCATCTTCCTCAGCGCCGGAAATATCCGCCGCGCCTCCGGCTCGCCGTCGCTCGACGACGTCCGAGGGATGTCGCATGTCGTCCCCCGCTCGTCCGCAATCTTTGTCGCCGGACTCTTCGCAACCACCACCTGCCCGCCGTTCGCGCCGTTTTTTAGCGAGCTCAAAATTCTCGGCGCCGCACTACAAACAGAACACGGAGCCGCAGCGGCGGGATTTCTCGCCTGCCTCCTCTTCGCGTTCTTCGGGCTTTCCCGCGTCGTCTTCGCAGTCGTGGACGGACGTCCGCACCCGCGCGCAAAATCCGCCGGACACGCCTTCCGCGAGTCGTTCGGATTCATCGCCCCACCTCTCCTGCTCCTCGCCATCTCGCTCTGGCTCGGCCTCTTCCCGCCGAAAATCCTGCACAGCACTTGGTCCGCCGCCGTTGCACAACTATTTCCGGGGTAGCACCCGGCAGGAGGGCACGACACCGTTACGTCCGGGCGCAAAATTCAGAGCGCGACCCGCTTCGCGTCGCTCCAGAGGCTTTCGATGTCGTAGAATCCGCGTTTTTCTCCGAGAAAGAGGTGGCAGATCACTCCGCCGAAATCGAGCACGACCCACTGGCTGGCGGGATATCCGTCCTCGGCGAGCGGGCGGGTCGCGCACTCCTCGCGCACCTTTTCGCGGATCGCCGAGGAGATCGCCTTGAGCTGTGGCTCGGACGTCCCGGTGCAGATAAAGAAAAAATCCGTGAACCCGGAGACCCCGCGCAGATCGAGCAGCACCGGGTTCTCTGCTTTCTTGTCGTCTGCCGCTGCGGCGCACGCGCGCGCAATCGTTTCGGAATCGTTCATTCGGTCCGCCCGTTCATCTTATCCGGTTTTTTCATCTCATTTTTTCAGGAGGATTGTTTTTGCGCCGTTGGTTCTCCAATGCAACCTTTTTCCCCGGATTCCGGAGCCCTGGGATGATTTCATCCATCGAAAAAACAGAGGAAATGGCATTTGCGGGGAAATGCAGCTTACAGGACTCGAACCTGTGACCCCCACCATGTCAAGGTGATGCTCTACCAACTGAGCTAAAGCTGCGGGGAAGAGGGACAGAGACTTCCAGAAAATACGGGGGATGCAAGCGGAAATGTTCCCCAAGAACAGGGATGCGCCACCCTGCACGGGTAGAGTAGGGAGACCCCGGCGGGATAAGAGGCACGAGGCCAATGACCGCATGGGGGACTCCCCCTCATCGAACCGGACATGCAGATTTGCCGCATCCGGTGCTCGGAGTGCCGTTCTTCGGTTTGCTTCTGAGTTTTTTGCCATTTGGTGTGCATGGGGAACTTGACGCTCAAATCTGCGTCCACCACTTCCCTTCTCCCGCTCAGCAACGCAATCTTGATCGGGTGTGACTATTCAGGTCATTTGACCTGAACAGTTGCCTGTATTTATCAGGGTTTGCGGGCGATTTTGTATGTCATGGCGGAGGGGGTGGGATTCGAACCCACGGAGCCTTTCGGCTCTCCGGTTTTCAAG
>DYRS01000300.1 GCA_020718585.1 Chthoniobacter flavus | reverse complement strand
GGGGTGAGGTATCGCGCCAGCGGGCAAAGGCCGCAGCCGCCGCCGTCAAGTCGGCCGCGGCTGTGGGGTGTGGCAATGACATCGTGGGGCCTCCGGATAACCAGGTACGGGGCCCCCACGCTACCGGGCCGCGGGCGGGGATTCATGCAGGCTTGCCGGAAGGACACGGCAGGTCTCCACGGCGGGCAAGTTCGAAGAGATCGAGGCGATCCCCCAATTGCTGCACAACGGGCGCGAACGGGCTGCCGGGCCGCATTTTCGGAAAAGACCGTGGCTCGGGGTCTGGGCTAGGTACTGGCGCACAAGCACAACCATGCGACTGCCAAGGGCAATATTCCAAAAGGGCGATGCGATAGCCCCGGCCCTCCGCGCCCTTGTTGGCTGCCGCCGCCGCGACCCGGGCGAGCCGGGAGATGCCGCCACCGAACGCAACAGCTTTCTCCGCAACTGGGGTCACCCTTCCGGTGGAGTGACGCGGTAAATCCGAATCGGGGGACCGTTGCGATGGCCCGAAATGGGTAAGAGTTCGTGAATCAAAGTCAGATCCCGTTCGATCTCGCGATAGCGATGCACTTCGTTCGGGAAGAATACCGAATCGGCACGATACCGCTCGGCCATGTTCGACTCGACAACGTATTCGACGCCAACGGCGCCCCAGTCCGGGTTGGACTCCAGCTCGCCGATGCTGCCCTCCGGAAATATATTGGGCTTGCGCTCCGGCCGCGGAAGCTGCACCGCCTGACCGTCGCGGGCGCCAAAGATGCGATAGCGGTCTCTCGGGAGCTGAGGCGTGTACCATTCCATCAGGATTCCGCTCCCGGCAGGGATGTTGGAGAGGATTCGCTCCCGAGCGAGGGTGCGGGTATCTTCCCACGCCCGAGCCCCGGTCTGCTGCAGCGTCGCTGCGAGGGTGGGCACCAGTATCGCCGCGGCAAGCCCTAGGGAGAGGGCGCGCCGCACTCCCACGCGAGCCGCCAGGGGGCGGAGATCTGACAACCACTCGAGGCCATAGGCCGCAAGCAGGGCGACGAAGGGCACCGCAGGAACAAGCCAGCGCGCCCAACGCTGGCCGAGAAAGCTGACGAAGACCAGATACGCTATTACAAACGATAGGAAGACGATCATCCCCTTGTTACGGCGCGTGATCGCCGCTATCCCACCTAGGAGCATCAGCGCCACCGCGGTCCAGGACACCGCACCGGACAAAACCTCTGTCAGGTACCAGCTCAGGTTGGAGACGAAACCCCCACCGATGGCCGACAGGTGAACGGGGTCCGCTTCGGGCGCAATGTCCTTCAATACTGTCTCCATATCGAGCAGCAGAAACGGGGACCCCAGGAAGGTTCCCAAAAAGCCCCAGAGGCCGCCCAGGCCTACCAGCTTCGCTAGGGATTCGCGACCCGCGCCGATATACATCCCGACAAGCATGGGCACGGCAAAGATGATCGCCGGATATTTCGTCGCCACGGCCAGTCCGGCAAGAAAGGCGGTACTGGCGAAGGCCCGGGACGAACCGTCGGCAATGCCGTGCAGCAGGGTCAGAGACGCGC
>DYRS01000299.1 GCA_020718585.1 Chthoniobacter flavus | reverse complement strand
CGGACGTCGCTGGGGTTTCACCTCGAGGCGTGCGCGAACGCGATTGCCGACGCCGGACTGAAGAAGGACGACATCGACGGGCTCATCTGCTACCGCGCATTTCCGGGAACCTCCGACGAAGGGATGGTCACGCCCTACCTCGTCGCGCAGCATCTCGGCATCACCCCCACCTACATGAGCCAGGACGCAAACTGCTCACGCAGCCACATCCAGCACGCCATCGGCGCCCTGGAGGCGGGGTTCTGCAACACCGTGGTTATCTCCTACGGCCACAACGCCGCCTCCAGCGACAGCATGACGCGGATGCTGATGGAAATGCACCCGGACGACGCCGCCTTCGGCAATTTCGGGGCGGCAGCCGGCTACGCGCTCGCGGCGCGACGGGCGATGCATGCATTCAAAACCGGCCCGGAAACATGGAAACACATCGCCACAGGACAAAGAAAGTGGGCCAACCTGAACCCGGCAGCGCAGATGCACAGCCGCCCCATGTCCTTTGAAGACTACAGAAACGGCCGCCCGCTTATCGACCCCTTTACCCTCTTCGACGCCTGCCTGACCACGGACGGCGGCCGGGCCGTTGTTATCACCTCGGCACAAAGGGCGCGGGATCTGAAACATCCCCCCGCTTACATCATGGGAATCGGCCAGCACAACCCCTCTGTCGAACCTTCCAGATCCACCTTCATGGCCGGGCCGACGGGCGCAAAAAAGGCATCGCAGGCCGCCCTGCGGATGGCGGGCGTCTCCCTTTCCGACATCGATGCCTGCGAGATTTATGACTGTTTCACCTACACCGTCGAAATCACCCTCCAGGATTACGGCTTCTTCGGCCCCGGCGAGGGGGCGGACTGGTTCCAGGACGGGACGATCGAGCCGGGCGGCAGAATGCCCGTAAACACCTCCGGCGGACTTCTTTCCGAGGCCTATTTCATGGGCCTGACGCCTCTTTCCGAGGCGGCGATGCAGCTCATGGGCCGCTGCGAAAGGCGGCAGCTCGGCCCGACCACCGGGACAAAATCCCCGGAGATCATCATCGCAAGCGACAACGGGGGGATACTCCAGACGCACACATGCACCGTCCTGAGGAGGTAAAAATGGAACCCAGACCGCTTCCCAACATCAACGGCGACAACCGGGAGTTCTGGAGCGCCTGCCGGGAACACCGGTTGCAATTTCAGAAATGTGAAGCGTGCGGCCATGTGCGGGCGCCGGGGTCGCATCTCTGCCCCGTCTGCCATGCGCGGGCGGCACAATGGATAACCTCGTCAGGCAAGGGGAAGATTTACTCGTTCGTCGTCTATCGCGTCGCCTTCCATCCCGCCTTCGCCGCCGAGTTGCCCTACGTCGTCGCAGCGGTGGAGCTGGAGGAAGGACCCCATCTGCTGACCAACATCGTCGGCTGCCGTCCGGAGGATGTTACCTGCGAAATGACCGTGGAGGTGGCCTGGAAAGACGTCAGCGACGAAGTGACCCTTCCCCTTTTCAGACCGGCATAGCAGCGTCCGCATCACCCCCACCCTGACCCTCCCCCGTCGAGGAGGAGGGAATAA
>DYRS01000107.1:2495-7537 GCA_020718585.1 Chthoniobacter flavus | reverse complement strand
ATTGACTATCAACATGCGTGATTTTCGGGAAATGCCTTTTTGCGCCCGCATCTTCTCAAAATCATACGTTTCATCCCATGAGATACCTTCTCGCCATCATCCTGCCACCGGTCGCTGTCCTGCTCTGTGGAAAACCGATTCAGGCGGTCCTGAATCTGGTTCTGACCCTCTGTTTTTGGATTCCCGGAGTCGTCCATGCCCTCTTTGTTGTGAACAGCCATCTTGCAGACGTGCGGTCAGAGAAAATGATCGCTGCCGTCAAGCAGGAGACGATGCGGTTTCTCAAGTAGCCATATCCAATCCCGCGATCAAAAAAGCATCCCTCCTATGAAAATCCCGCCCCTTCTCGCAATCCTGATCACCTCCATCGTTGCGCACGCCGGCGACAAAACCCCGGTGGTCGTCCCGTTCCAAGGGGCCGGAACCGCCACCACCTCGCAATTTGGAAGCGGCTACATCACCCGCACGAGCGGCGGACAAACCTTCACGACATCCCAATTTGGCAGCGGGACAATCACCCGCGACAACAAGGGCAATACCTGGACGACGAGCCAGTTCGGAAACGGGGCCATCACCCGTGGACCTGACGGGAAGACGATCACGACCTCGAAGTTCGGCGACGGCTACATCAACCGTGACAACTCGGGCGGTTCGACGACGACGTCAAAATTCGGCAACGGGATCATCACGCGAGGGGATGGCGGCGCAAGCTCCACGACCACCACCTTCGGCACCGGCTTTATCACGCGCGGAGCAGCAACGACGAGCCCGGCCCAGAATCCGGCGACGAGCAGCGTGATCCTCCTGCCTGCAAGGAAATGAATTTGGTTTTCACTTGGAGTCGGCAATGCCGAATCGGCAATGCCGATCTCCCGGCGACAGGCTTCCGACCGGGAGAGGAATCCGGAGGGAACGCCTGGGTTTTCACCTCGGTGCCTCCGCCAATTTTTCTTTGACGAATGCCGCCCATTTTCGGCCCTGCGGCGGCTGCCCGTAGAGGACGTCGAGGATAGCGATGCTGTCCTTGGTTTTCGGATGGAATGGCTGATCGGCCATCGCGGCGAGGGCCGGCATGGTCAGGTCGTGCGGTCGGTTCAGGAGGTCGTTGAACAGAACTTCTCCCGCAGCGGGAGGAAGCTGGTTGGCCACGAGCATCGCCGACCACTGGGCCGCAGATTTTTCATCCGAGAGGTTCGCGATGTGCTGGGCCGCCTCCGCTTGCTCCGTCTCGGTCAGCCCCGGGAGGATTTCGAGCAGGCGGACAACCGCCGATGGGAAATCCAGGCTCGGATTGGCGATGATCGCCGAGATTTTCTCACCGCCGTCGGGGGCGGTGGCAGGAGCGACGACGGGAACCGGCTCGAGGGAACCCGATGCCTGCGGCGTGGGGGCGGGCGAGGATTCGGAAACGTCCTGTCCTCGCGGTGGGTCAACTTTCGCCACGTCGGCGGGTGCCGAATCGCGTCGGGGTTGCCCGGTTCGCAAAACCACCCACAGAGCGGCCGCACAGACCACAAAAACAAACAGGAAAAGAATCGAACGTTTCACGGTAATACTCGAATTCAGGTCGTTTGACCTGATTTGCATGATAGCGGAGGTAGGGCGGGCTGCTAGAAAAATAGTTTCATTTTTTCGGAATCTCTGGGGTTTTTCTCCTGCATGATCCCGGTTGTGTTCGAACCTGGCATCATTCAAGGCCGATTCATCGGCGAAGCGGAGATCGCGCAAGTGCGCTTGCTGCTCTCTGCGAGCTTGCGCCCTGCGTCTCACTCAGCGCACCGTCAAGCTCCTGCGCTGGTTGAGAGCTTCCCTCACCCGTGAGGCTCCCTGGCGCGACCTTATCGCTATCCTTAGGCATTCCTATGCTACTCATTAGCAGTTTCTTTCAACACCGTTGGAACGCAACCAAAGGGCGCACCCGCAACGACCACGCGCACGGCATCCAGACATCGGTCAAAGATGTGTATCTCGGGAGAGTCTTTCATGGACAGGGTCCGCGGCTTTGGTAAAATCACGCGCGTATGGAATGGCTTGCAAACCCGGAGATCTGGATCGCGTTCCTGACGCTGTGCGCGCTGGAGATTGTGCTGGGCATTGACAACGTCATCTTCATCTCGATTCTTGCGGGCAAGTTGCCGACCCACCAGCGGGACCGGGCGCGGCTCGTCGGGCTCGGACTGGCGATGTTCATACGGATCCTGCTCCTGCTTTCGATCTCGTGGATCGCCGGGCTCACGAAGCCGCTTCTGACCGTGCTCGGCCACGGCCTCAGCGGACGGGATTTGATCCTGGTGCTCGGCGGGCTTTTCCTTGTTGCCAAGAGCACGATGGAGATCCACGGAAAGCTTGAGGGAGAGGAAGGCCACGGTCCGGGCGCGGCCGCCGCCTCGCTGCACGCGGTGCTCGTGCAGATCGTCCTTCTCGACATCGTGTTCTCGCTCGACTCGGTCATCACCGCTGTCGGCATGGTCAACAACATCCCGGTGATGGTCGGTGCCGTCATCATCTCGGTCATCTTCATGATGTTTTTCTCGGGCGCGATCAGCCGGTTTGTGGACCGGCATCCGACGATCAAAATGCTGGCACTGAGCTTCCTTCTTCTCATCGGCGTGACCCTGATCGCCGACGGATTCGGCCAGCACGTCTCGAAAGGTTATATCTACTTCGCGATGGGGTTCTCGGTCTTTGTCGAAACCCTCAACCTCCGGCTCATCAGAAATGCGAAGAATCCGGTGTATCTCCGCCAGCCGTATCGCGAGGACATCTGAGCCCCCGGGCAAGGAGGCCCGCAAAAACATCCATGACACCGTGAGCAGGGACCGTGAAGGAGGATGCGTTTGTGGTGTCCGGAAGCGGGGACCGGACGCTGAGGATCGGCTACGAGCCGCACGTGGTCGGCGAGTTCACGGTCAGCGCCTCGACCGCGCAGGCAAACCGATCACCCCCGTCTTTCATCTCTCACAAAATCCAGTCCCCACCGGGCGCGTTCCGGAATCCCGTCGGTCCCGTCCGGACGCGATCTGGAAAGGCGTCCGCTGACGGGTTCGTCGGCCGACCGGAAATTCTCTGCGGAACTCACGGGGAGATTCGGACGGCCGCCCATGCGGCGTGTTCGCGAACAAGCGGATCGTCGTCACGGGCGGCGCAGGCGAGTGCCGGGAGGTCGGCGGAGGATCCCACATTTCCGAGTGCGACGCAGACGTTGCGAAGGAATCCACCGCGCCCGGCCCGCCGGATTGGCGAGCCCTCGAAGGTCACGCGGAACGCGTCCGGGGTCAGCCCCAGGTAGTCGCGCAGCGGCCATTGCGAAGCCGGGCGTGCGGAAAAATCGGACTCTCGCGAGGCGCACGCGAAGCGGTTCCACGGGCAGGCGTCGAGGCAAGCGTCGCATCCGAAGATCCGGTCGCCGAGGAGCGGCCGAAGCCACTCCGGCATCGGCCCTCGGTGCTCGATCGTCCAGTAGGAAATACACCGCCGGGCGTCCACCCGGTGCGACGCGACGATCGCACCGGTCGGGCACGCCGCGATGCAGCGCGTGCATTTTCCGCACCGGTCGGCCATGGGTTGTGGTTCGTCGGCCTCGAACCCGAGCGTCGTGATCACGACGGCAAGGAAGAACCATGTGCCGAGGTTCGGGTGGATTGCCATCGCGCTCTTCCCGTGCCAGGCGATTCCGCCGCACACCGCAAAATCCCGCTCAAGGATCGGTCCGGAATCTACAAAGCATTTTTGGCGTCCGCCCGCCACCGCCAGCGCGCGATCCACCACGCGCAGCCGCTTGGCCACAAGGTTGTGATAGTCCCTGCCGCGTGCGTAGCGGGCGATCCGGCCGCGCGTCGCCCCGCCGGCAGACTGCTCATTCGAGGTGTCCGGGTCGGGGTGGAAATAGTTCATCGCGAGCGCGACGACCGTGCGCGCGCCCGGCAGCACGGCCTCCGGCGAGCAGCGCCTTTCCGGGTCGCGCGCAAGCCAGTCCATCCTCGCATGGCATCCGTCCCCGAGCCAGCGGTGGAAGGCGTCCGCATGCGGCGCGCGGGAAGCCGACGCGATCCCCACCGCATCGAACCCCGCGCCGTGCGCGATTTGCAGGAGACGAGCGATCGGGATCGGCGGCCGGAGCCTCGGATGCGCGAAATCAACCGGCGGACGCATGGCGATCACCGGGCGGGCCGACGCATCCGAACCCGGCCACCGCCGGAACACACCGCCCGGCGGCGTGAGCTTCGCGACTCATTCGCTCCCGCCCGGCTTCGGCGGCATGAGCGCGCTGAACCCGACCTGCGTGATCCCGGCTTCGCGGCAGTAGTCGAGGATTTTGAGCACCCGTTCGTAGGCGACCGTCCGGTCGGCGCGCACGACCGCGACCTGCGCGGGCTCGAGCTTGACGAGGCGGCCGAGCATCCCGACCAGATCGTCGTCGCCGATCTCCTTCCGGTTCACCGCCATCGTGCCGTCCGCGCGCACGTTGATGATCACCGGCGCGGGAGCCGGGTTGCGCGGCACCGACGAGCTCGACGTCGGGAGGTTGATCCCGACATCCGACTCGATGCGCGCGGCCGACCATGAGACGAGCATGAAGACGACCAGCACCATCAGGATATCCACGAACGAGGTGACGTTGAAATTCAACGGCGGCGGCGCCGCGCGATCCGAGCGGAATTTCATCGTGTGCGCTTCTAGATCGGCGGGATCAGAATCCTGACTGCGGGATCCTCCTGGCGTTTCGTGCTGTAGATCCGCGCGGGCGATGTGGATTTCACCTCGTATCCCCTGAGTACGAATTCGGGATAGATCCCGTCGCTGGCCGGTTCGTAAACCCGGTCGCCCGAGAACCCGCCGAAAAGCCGGTATTCGTAATTGCTGTCGCTTCCGATTTTTCCGCCCGCGCGGTCGGGCGCCAGCTTGCCCTGCTCGTTCATCATGACCAGGCGCGCAGTCTTCCACGGCTTGCCGGGCTCACGGACCCAACCCCACATTTTGTAGTCCTTCTTATACATCCGGCGGCCGATAAAATAATCCCCCGGCGGCTCGGACAAAATTTC
>DYRS01000107.1:0-2395 GCA_020718585.1 Chthoniobacter flavus | reverse complement strand
ACCGACTCGCCGGGAGCGAGGGTGGCGAGCGGGCTCAGGGATTCGATCTCGAGCATTTCGTCGCATGTGAACGTCTCGAAATTGCAGCCGCCATCCGGATACGTCGCGCCCTCGATGTGGTCGAATGTCTTGAGAAAAACCGAATCCTCGATGATGTAGGCGATCCATTTTTCGCGGTGGGCGAGCCCGAGTTTTGTGGGCGGGAACCCCTCGCTCTGCCGGAGGGTGAACACCGCCGAGCCCAGATGCCAGCGGGGGTCGGTGAGGTCGGTGTAGGGCCAGAGAACGATGTTCCGGTTCGGGAGAAGATCGCGCGGGTGCTCGCCGAGCGGTGGCTGCGGGATGATCTCGAGACCGCCGGGCTTCATGACGCTCAGCGCCCAGGAAGCGATCTGGATCGGCTCGTCGCCGTCGTTGCGCGCGGTGTGCCGCACGGTGACGTGGGAATCGTTGTCGGCGAGCGTGACCCCGAGGGTCTTGATGATCCTCCCGGATTGCGACTGGAGCGAATCAATCACGATCTCATCGGTGAATTCCTCGACCCGGTAATCCACCGGATGGTTGTCAACGTGGTAGGTGAGCACCTCGTCCTCAGGGGCGACCCAGAGCCGGTGGCCGCCGCGGATCTTCCATCCGTCCTCACCGGTTCCGCCAAGCTGGTCGTCGTAGGTCTTGAAGACGTTTTCTCCGGAGGGGCGCTTGTAGGAAATGACGCGCGGCCCGACATCGAGGGTGACGATGACTTCTGCATGGTCGTTCGCGAGAAGAAGATTCCGGTTCCAGCCGGCGTGGGAGATAAGTTCTTTTTTCATGGTATAAAATCGCCACTGCGCGCATCGGAGATTCGGTGTCGCAGCACCCAATCCAAGCAATTGCTTATCTTTCGCGAACGGGCACTGTCAAGAACCCCTGTTCGGCCGGGTGCGCATCGTGCGCTCGGAAAATTTCGCCGCGCTTGGAATTATTGGCGGTCCGTGCGATGATCTCCGGCGATGCCATTTTCCGCCGAACTCGAATCCTCTCTGAAGAACAAGTCGGCTTTGCTTGCGTCGTTCGAGCGTCTGATCGAGCCGGCGGACGACGTCGGGCTGCGCGCGCTGGCAGCGGCCGCCGCGTCGGCGACCCGTCGGCACTTCGGTCGCACGATGCGCCTGTTCGCCCCGCTTTACCTCTCGAACGAATGTGTCAACTCATGCGCGTATTGCGGATTTTCGCGGGAGAATGCGATCCGTCGGGTGACGCTTGCGTTCGACCAGGTCGAGACCGAGGCCCGGCACCTTGTGGCCGAGGGGTTCAGGAACATCCTCTTGGTCGCCGGGGAGCATCCGAAATTTGTCCCAGGCGACTACCTGAGGCAATGTGTCGAGCGGCTGCGCGGGTTTGTGCCGGGGATCTCGGTCGAGGTCGCTCCGATGGAGGCCGATGACTACCGCCCGATCGTGTGCGCGGGGGCGGAGGGGCTGGTCGTCTATCAGGAAACCTACCACCGGCCGACGTATGCTGAAATCCACCACCACGGGCCAAAAAAAGATTTTAGCTGGCGGCTCGACTGTGCCGAGCGCGGGCATGCGGCCGGGTTCCGGCGTCTGGGTGTCGGCGCGCTCTTCGGGCTCTGGGACTGGAGGGACGAGGCGCTCGCGCTCGCCGCGCACCTCGAATATCTCCAGCGCGTCTGCTGGCGCTCGCAGATCACGGTGAGCCTTCCGAGGCTGCGTCCGGCCGCCGGGGAATTTGAGCCACGCCACCCGCTGCCGGACCGCGAATTCATCCGCCTGCTGTGCGCGCTGCGGGTGGCTTTTCCCACGGTCGGAATCGTCCTCAGCACCCGCGAGCCCGCCGCTCTCCGCGATGTTGTCGCTCCGCTCGGGGTCACGATGATGAGCGCCGGGAGCCACACCGAGCCCGGCGGCTACACCGGCCAGGGACTCGATGCGGTGCATCTGACCGTGCGCGGACGCCCGCTCGAGGCCGCCGGAGGAGGTCCGGCCAGCGAGCAGTTTGCGATTTCGGACGACCGCAGCGCGCGGACCATCAAGGGCGTCCTCGAAAACCTCGGCCTGGAACCGGTCTGGAAGGACTGGGATGTCGGCATCCTCGGCGCAGCATGATGGCGATCACAGTCAACGGCGAATCCCGGCAGTCGCGCGCGCGGACCGTCGCCGAGCTGGTCGTCGAGATGGATCTGCCTGCGCCGCTCCTCCTCATCGAGCACAACGGCATCGCGCTGAGAAAATCCGAGTGGCCGGATGCCATCCTCCGCGATGGCGACCGGATCGAAATCCTGCGGATCTCGGCCGGCGGGTAGCCGGACGGAATGGTGCGTTTGTCTGACGTGCAGTGGGGCGCATCTCCGATAGTTGCAAAAAAGCTGAACTACACCTCGATTTGAGAGCAA
>DYRS01000014.1 GCA_020718585.1 Chthoniobacter flavus | reverse complement strand
TTTTGACACCATCGCCTCTTCCTGTTGAGTGCCGTTCTCTCTATCTTTTCTTGTTACTGTTACGCCGTGAACGGCTACCATTTTTTATCCTCAATCCTCCGCACTCCACACTGGCGATGATCGGATCGGGGGGCGGAACAAATTGCTCTCGCAGAAATTTTGCGGTAGAAGGTGTTCCGAATGAACGATTCCTTTGATGTCGTTGTGATTGGCTGCTCTTTTTCCGTGGCGGCGACGGCATTGTTGTTAAGGCGCGATGTACCCGGTCTGCGCGTGGCGGTCGTCGACATGAGATGGTGGGCGACAGTTTTGGCGATTCTCGCATCCGTGCTCGTCTGCCATGCGCAGACGCAGGAAAAAAAAATGATCGACCGGATGCTGAAGCCGGACACCGAGCTTGCAAACCCGATGCAGAAGCGGTCGTTCGAGAAAAGCGGATCGTTCAAGCTGCGGCAGGCAAGCGACTCGAAGGACTCATTCACCGGGGTCAAGAACGCCTACATCAAGGATTACGCGACCGGCCGATCATTCCTCGGCGTCAAGAACCCGTGGTTCGGAGCAAAAGTTTACAATACCGAGTCTGCATCGCGCTGGTCGAAGTCCGCTCTCCTCGCCGACGGAAAGAACGTGCCGATCAGGAAGGCCGAGGCGGTCGGGTATTACGATGCCACGAAGCCCGCAAACTTCGGATCCCCCGACGTGCCGACCCGCACCTACGTCCCGCAGCCCGCCGCCTCAGGCGCGGTCCAGCAAATGAACGACAAGGTGCGAAAAAAATTGACGATTGACGACGTGCGCGAATTGCTCAACAAACCCCACTGATCTGATGTCCACCGTTTCCGTTCTCTCCCGGGGCTGCGCAAAAATCCACAGCGAGGCCGAGCTCGAGGCGAAGCTCGCGCTCGGGCGCCCGCTCCGGATCAAGCTCGGCGTGGATCCCACCGCGCCGGACATCCACCTCGGCCACGGGGTCGTCCTCACGAAGCTCCGCGATTTTCAGGATGCCGGGCACGAGGCGATCCTGATCATCGGGGATTTCACGGCGATGATCGGCGATCCGAGCGGACGCTCGGCGACCCGCCCGCAGCTCACCCACGACCAGGTCCTCGCAAATGCGAAAAGCTACCAGGAACAGGCGTTCAAAATCCTCGACCACGAGCGCGCACGGATCGTTTTCAACGGCGAGTGGTTCGAGGCAATGTGCTTCGAGGACGTGATCAAGCTCAACAGCCGGGTCACGCTCCAGCAGATGCTCGTCCGCGAGGATTTCCGCGAGCGTCTCGACAAGGGGCTGCCAATCCGCGCTCACGAAATCCAATACCCGATCATGCAGGGCTGGGATTCGGTGATGGTCCGGGCCGACGTCGAGCTCGGCGGGACCGACCAGCTTTTCAACATCATGGTCGGCCGCGACCTCCAGCGCGAGGAGGGCCAGCCGCAGCAGGTCGCGATGACCATGCCGATCCTCGAGGGGCTTGACGGACGCCAGAAGATGAGCAAGAGCCTGGGAAATTATATCGCGCTCAACGAGCCGGCTGGCGACATGTTTGGCAAGATCATGAGCGTGAGCGACGCACTGATGGCGCGGTATTACGACATCCTTCTCCGCGAGCCGATGCCGGCGGACGCACATCCGATGGATGCGAAGAAGGAACTCGCCCGGCGGATCACCGCCCGCTTCCACGACGAGACCGCGGCGGCCCGCGCCCTCGAGGAATTCAACACCCGGTTCAGCGCGCGCGACCTCGAGTCCGCAGAGCTTCCGGGTTATGCGCCCGGCCTCGCCCGCGACTTCGTGAGCCTGGTCGTCGAGGCCTACGCGCAATGCTTTTCGGTGACGCGCTCGCGTTCCGATGCCCGCCGCCTGATCGAAGGCGGGAGCATCCAGTGGCGCGGCGAAAAAGTGACCGATTCCAAAACCGTCCTCGAGGCCGGGGAGACCGGCGTCCTCAGGCTCGACAAGACGCGGGCGGTGCGGGTCGGATAACCCGTGCGACCGGGCGCAAGTTGCCGCGAGCGGGGGGAATCTTGCCCGCCTTCCAAGGATGGGGGCGGACTGCACACGCTCCCGTGCAGCACCCCGTCCGCCACTGATCAAGCCTGTGCGCTCCCGGTCTTAATACCGGTAGTGCTCGGGCTTGTAGGGGCCTTCGACCGGGACGCCGAGGTATTCGGCCTGGGCCTTCGAGAGCTTTGTGAGCTTGACTCCGATTTTGTCGAGGTGCAGGCGGGCGACTTCCTCGTCGAGCTTCTTCGGGAGCCGATAGACGGTCTTCTTGTATTTGTCCTTGTTCTGCCAGAGGTCGAGCTGGGCGAGCGTCTGGTTGGTGAACGAGTTCGACATCACGAAGCTCGGGTGGCCGGTCGCGCAGCCGAGGTTGACGAGGCGGCCTTCGGCGAGCATGTAGATGCTCTTCTTCCCGCCGGGCAGGTAGTAGCGGTCGTATTGAGGCTTGATGTTTTCGACGCGGACGCCCTTGTACTTTTTGATGGCGTCCACCTGGATCTCGTTGTCGAAGTGCCCGATGTTGCAGACGATCGCCTGGTCCTTCATCGCGAGCATGTGCTCGAGCGTGATGATGTCCATGTTGCCGGTGGTCGTGACGTAGATGTCGCCGACCCCGAGCGTGCTCTCGACCGTGTTGACCTCGAAGCCTTCCATCGCGGCCTGGAGGGCGTTGATCGGATCAACCTCGGTGACGACGACGCGCGCGCCGTAGGCCCGGAGCGAAAATGCGCTTCCCTTGCCGACGTCGCCGTAGCCGCAGACGACCGCGACCTTGCCCGCAAGCATCACGTCGGTCGCGCGCTTGAGCCCGTCGGCCAGCGACTCGCGGCAGCCGTAGAGGTTATCGAACTTCGATTTGGTGACCGAGTCGTTGACGTTGATCGCCGGGACGAGAAGCTTGCCCTGCTCTGCGAGTTGGTAGAGCCGGTGGACTCCGGTAGTCGTCTCCTCGGAGACTCCCTTCCATGCCTTCGCGACTTTTGTCCAGTAGCCCGGACGCTCCTTGGCCACCCGGCGCAGGAGTGCCTTGACGACGGAAACCTCGTGGTTGTCGGCCGGCTGGTACGCCCACTTGTCGCCCTTCTCCAACTCATAGCCCTTGTGGATGAGCATCGTCACATCGCCGCCATCGTCCACCACGAGCTGGGGCCCGAGGTTGCCGCCGAACGTGATCGCCTTGAGCGTGAGCTCCCAATACTCCTCGAGGCTCTCGCCCTTCCATGCGAAGACCGGCGTGCCGGTCGCAGCGATCGCCGAGGCCGCATGGTCCTGGGTCGAAAAGATGTTGCAGCTCGCCCAGCGGACGTCGGCACCGAGCGCGACGAGCGTCTCGATGAGGACCGCCGTCTGGATCGTCATGTGCAGCGATCCCGTGATCCGCACGCCCTTGAGCGGCTGCTGCTTCGCATATTTTTTGCGGACGCTGACCAGGCCGGGCATCTCGTGCTCGGCGACGCTGATCTCCTTGCGTCCCCACTCAGCCAGCGCGATGTCGGCGACAATGTAGTCTTTGCCGGCAGGCGTGGCGGCGGAATATTTGGCGAGGTTCGAGGTCGTGACCTCGGCGATGAATGCGGCGGCTTTGGCGGTGCAGGATTTTTTCATAAGTTTAACCTTAAGCCTTAATACTTTTCTTCAGTGCCGCGACCTTGTCGGTGCGCTCCCAGGTGATATACGGGTCGGTTTTTCCGAAGTGCCCGTAGTTGGTGGTGCGCGAGTAGATCGGGCGCAGGAGGTTGAGCTGTTTGATGATGTCGGCCGGCTTGAAGCTGAATACCGAGGTGACCGCGTGCTCGATTTTTTTCTCGTCCACCGCGTGGGTGCCAAACGTATCAATGTGGATGCTCACCGGGTTCGGATGGCCGATCGCGTAGGCGAACTGGACTTCGCAGCGGTCGGCGAGGCCGGCGGCGACGACATTTTTTGCGACCCAGCGGCCCATGTAGGCGGCGCTGCGGTCAACCTTCGACGGATCCTTGCCCGAGAAGGCGCCGCCCCCGTGGCGGCCCATTCCGCCGTAGGTATCGACGATGATCTTGCGCCCGGTGAGACCGGAGTCGCCCTGCGGCCCGCCGACAACGAACCGTCCGGTCGGGTTGATGAGGAATTCGGTCGTGGCATCGAGGTAATCTTTCGGGATGACCTTGCGGATGACATTCGTAATGATGAACCGGCGGATCTCGTCGTTCGACACGTCGTCGGTGTGCTGGGTCGAAATCACGACATTCGTCACGCGCACCGGACGTCCATCTTGGTAAAGCACCGACACTTGGCTCTTCGCGTCCGGGCGGAGCCACTTCGCTTTTCCGGCCTTGCGGAGGCGGGTGAGCTCGCTGCCGAGCTGGTGGGCGAGCATGATCGGCATCGGCATGAGCTCAGGCGTCTCGTTGCACGCGTATCCAAACATCAGCCCCTGGTCGCCGGCCCCCTGCTCCTTGGTTCCCTTGCCCTCGGCTCCCTTGGCGTCAACTCCCTGCGAGATGTCCGGGCTCTGGCTGGTGAGCAGGTTGTTGATGAAGACGCGGTCGGCGTGGAAGACGTCGTCGTCGTTCACGTAGCCGATCTCGCGGATCGCGTCGCGGACGATCTTGCCGATGTTCAGGGCGGAGTCGAGCGAGGCTCCCTTGAGCTTCGGCACCGTGATCTCGCCGCCGACCACGACGGTGTTGCTTTTGACGAACGTCTCGCAGGCGACCCGGCTCGTGCGGTCGAGCGTGAGGCACGCGTCGAGAACGGCATCGGAAATCGTGTCGCAAACTTTGTCGGGATGGCCCTCGCCAACGGATTCGGAGGAAAAAATGTAGCGTCGTGACATGGTGAGATGAGTTTTTTTGTTGAAGGTGAAACTTTACGTATCGAACAATGCGAATATATTCATGGATAAAATGTCGTCAACAATAAAATTTTTGCGGGCACTTTCCGATCCGACCCGTCTGCGGCTGCTGCTGCTGCTGGTCGAGGAGGAGGTGACGGTGGCCGAGCTGCAGGAGATCATGGGGATGGCGCAGTCGAGGATTTCGGCGAGCCTCGGGCTTCTGAAGCGCGAGGGGCTGGCGGCGGACAGGCGTGTGGGGAAGAATATTTTTTATTCCGCGACCGAGGATGCGGGCGGGGCTGTGGCGGCGGTTCTGGAGGCGGCGCGGGGGGATCTTCCGGGTGCCGCCCGCGACCGGGCGGCGCTGGTGCTGACGATGCGGAAGAGGAAGGACCGGGCGGCCGAGTATTTCAACCGGTTGGCGGGGCGGTTCGGCCGGGTCTATGTGCCGGGGCGGTCATGGCAGGCGCTGGCGCACGCGCTGCTCGGGCTGCTTCCCCCGATGGTCATCGCGGACATGGGGGCGGGGGAGGGGACGCTTGCGCAGTTGATGGCGCGCACGGCGAAAAAGGTGATCGCGGTGGACAGCTCGGAGAAGATGGTCGAGTTCGGGGCCGCGCTGGCGCGCGAGCACGGGTTCAAGAATCTGGAATACCGGCACGGGGATGTGGAGGATCCGCCGGTCGATTCGGGGTCGGTCGATCTGGTGATGCTCAGCCAGGTCCTCCACCACGTCCCGCACCCGGCGCGTGCGGTGGCCTCCGCGCACCGGATTCTAAAGCCAGGCGGGCGGGTCGTGATCCTTGATCTGGCCAGCCACAGCGAGGACCGTGCGCGCGAGCTTTACGCCCACCTCTGGCTGGGGTTCGCGGAGGTCGAGTTCCACCAGATGCTCAAGAAGGCGGGCTTTTCGAAAATCACCTCATCCATCGTCTCTCGCGAGCCAGACCCTCCGCATTTTCAGACGCTCCTTGTCACGGCCGCAAAGTAGCTCCAAAAAATTCCATGGGAGCACTGTGGGTCGTGCGTTATGGATCAGCCTCTCACGCGCCGGACCAAGCCGGTTGGGAGACCCCCCGATTCACCGGGTCCGAGGTTTGGGAAAATGGGACATGCCCTCCCCCACATCGAAAATGAGGTCGTTGTGGTGGGGTCTGTCATTTTTGGCATCTTTCGCAATTGCGCCGGCGGGACGTTTGTGACTCAATCCGCCGAATGGTTGGATGGCTGGGCAGGCGGGCGCTTGAGACGGTTTCCGGGCTGGGCGACTTCGCCCTGTTTGTCGGGAGGTCGGCCGGTGCCATGCCGGGATCGCGGCGGCTGCTGCGGAGGGTTGTTCGCGGGGTTTACGAGCAGGGGGTGCTTTGCCTGCCGGTGATCGTGATCGTCGGGGCCTTCACCGGGCTTGTGCTCGGGCTCCAAGGCTACTACGTGCTCAACCGCTTCGGCTCCGACGGGCTGCTGGGAGCACTCGTGTCGCTGAGCCTCGTCCGCGAGATGGCACCGGTGCTCGCCGCGCTGATGCTCGTTGGGCAGGCGGGGTCCGCGCTGGCCGCCGAGCTCGGGATCCAGCGCAACTCCGAGCAGATCGTGGCACTCGAGACGATGGGGGTCGACAGTCACGGGTATCTGGTCGCTCCGCGGCTGCTCGCGGCGCTGCTGGTTTTTCCGATGCAGACCGCGCTCTTCGCGGCGGTCGGGCTGTGGGGCGGGAGCATGTCCGGCTCGCTGCTGCTCGGCGTTGATCCCGGGGTTTACTGGTCGTCGGTCGAGCGTGCCGTCGAAGCGGCCGACGTGCGCGAGTGCTTCATCAAGGCCACGGTTTTCGGGGTTTTGACGATGAGCATCTGCGCCTACCACGGGTTCCACGCCGACCGCTGCCGGTCGGCGACCGGCGCGCGCGCCGTCAGCGCGTCCACCACCCGCGCGGTCGTGCATTCCAGCATCGTCGTGCTGGCGGCCGACTACATCATCACCTCGTTTCTCGTCTGACCATGCCCGCCCCCGATCTGCTGCTTCACGTCAAGGATCTGCGCAAGAGCTTCGGCGGGCGCGTCGTGCTGGCGGGGGTCGGGCTCGATGTGCCGAGGGGCTGCGCGTTCACCGTCCTCGGGCCGAGCGGCGCAGGAAAGTCAGTGTTCCTGAAATGCCTCGCGGGCGTGCTGCGGCCGGATGCCGGGGAGATCGGATTCGACGGGCGCCCGCTCGGGTTCGACGACCGGGCAGCGCGCGCGGAGTTTCGCTCGCGGTGCAGTTTCCTCTTTCAAAACAACGCGCTCTTCGATTCATTGACAGCCTTGGAAAATGTGGCTCTTCCGCTTGAACAGACGACCGACCTTGACGACCGCGAGATCCGCGCGCGCGGCCTCGAGGCACTCCGGCAGCTTGAAATGGACGAGCATTGCGACCACTACCCCGGACAGCTCTCCGGCGGCATGCAGAAGCGTCTCGCGCTCGCCCGCGCGATCGTCACACGTCCGGAGCTCGTCTTTTTCGACGAGCCGACCGCCGGGCTCGACCCGCTGCGGCGCAACGCCGTCTTCGCGATGATCGCAAAATACCAGCGGCAGTTCGGATTCACCGCGCTCACGGTCACGCACGATGTCGTCGAGGCGCTGGTCGCCAGCGACCGGGTCGCGCTCCTCGATCACGGGATGATCGGCTTCGAGGGGACCCCCGCAGAATTCTCCACCTCGGACAACCCGGTCGTTCGCGGGTTCCGCGACAGCGCCGAGGCACTCGGCCGTTCACTCGCCGCAATCCGGCGCGGCGAAAACATCCACCCCGACGACGCATGAAACACTCCGGCATCGAGCTTTTTGTCGGGGTTTTTGTCCTGCTGGGAATCGCGGCGATTGCGTATCTCACGGTGAAGCTTGGCTCGGGATCGCCGGTCGGCGGCGGCACCTACCTCCTCGAAGCCCGGTTCGCCAATGCGGGCGGACTCCACCCCGGTGGCAGCGTGCTCGTGGCCGGCGTGACGGTCGGCCGGGTCGAGGGGGTGCGGATTGATCCGGCAGATTTCAGCGCGATCGCGACGCTCCGGATCCGCTCGACGCTCAAGCTTCCGGCCGACTCGATGGCCTCGATCAAGACGACCGGGCTCATCGGCGACAAATTCGTCGCGCTCTCGCCCGGCGCGGACGAGGCGAACCTCGAACCCGGAGCGAGGATCACGATGACCGAATCGTCGGTTGATATTGAGTCCTTGATCGGGAAGATGGCTTTCGGCAGCGTTGACAAGGAAACCGAAAAAAAGCCCGAACCGTGAACCCGCGTCCGATCATCCTTCTCCTCGTCCTTCTGGCACTGCCGTTCGGAGCCGCCTCCGCCGCGACAGCGGAAGCCGAGAAGCACCTGCAGGCGGCCGTGGGCGAGGTTCTTGCTGCGGGCGACGCCGCGCGCGACAACGAGTCGCTCGTCGCGAGCCTGCGGCCGATCCTGCAGCGCCACATCAGCTTCGACACGATGACCCGCCGCGCGGTCGGCCCGGGCTGGCGTCAGTTTGCGGCGGACCAGCAGCAGCAGGCGGCGCGACTTTTCACCACGCTGATCATCAGAACCTACGCAGGGAAATTCACTCCAGGCGAGCATGCGACGATCAAGTTCAATCCGGCAACCGAACCTGCACCCGGCCGGATCGAGGTCCCCACGACCCTTGTTTACAAAGGCAGCAAATACAGTGTCATCTACCGGCTGGAGGAGGCCGAGGGCTGGAAAATTACAGACGTCGTCATCGAAGGGGTGAGCATGGTCGCGAATTACCGGGCGCAGTTTGATGCCGAATTTAAAAAGGGCGGTGCCTCTGCGGTCGTCGGCGCGCTCAACCAGTCCGTGGAACACCCGAAATGAAATCCCGCACGTCTTTTTCTCTTTTTCTCGCGGTCGCGCTCTTCGCCACCGGATGTGCAACCGCCCCCGTGAAGCCGTCCACCCCGGCACCGAGCCCCGCGCCCGCCAATTCGCCCAAGGCTGCCGTCGCAGTGGCCGATGGAAAATCCGTAAAAAGCGCGGATGATGATCTCGATGAATACGACGCGGATCTCGTCGCCGATCCGCTCGAGCCGCTGAACCGCGCGACATTCTGGCTCAACCACGGGCTCTACATGTTCGTCTTCAAACCAATTTCCAAGACCTACGAGGCGATCATTCCAAAGCCGGTGCGCACGGGGATCCACAACGCATTCGAAAACGTGAAGTTCCCGGTCCGCGTGGTCAACGACGGCTTGCAGGGGAACTTCAAGCGCGCGGGGCTCGAGACCGGTCGGTTCTTGGTGAACACGACTGCAGGGGTCGGCGGGATCGGACGTCCGGCCGATCACATCCCGACCCTGGCCGACGTGCCGGCCGGAGACACCGGCCAGACGTTTGCCAAATGGGGCATCGGACACGGGGCCTACCTCGTGCTGCCGATTCTCGGGCCGAGCAGCCTTCGCGACACCGTCGGTCTCGCGGGAGATTACGCACTGAACCCGGTGAGCTGGGTCACAATCTGGTATGGCGGCTACGCATGGACGCTTGCGATCCCGAGCACGAACACTCTCCGCGCGATGCCCGACCAGCTCGGGATCTACGAGGCGGCCACGAAAAATGCGCTCGACCGCTACCTTGCCGCCCGCGCCTCCTACATCCAATACCGCCGGAAGGTCGCTTCAAAATAAGCATCCGGGCCGGCAGTGCCGCCCGCGCCGATTTTCTTCGCGCTCTTCGCTGAGGATTTTTCTTGTCAGTTTCTGTCGGCGGGAGATTCTGACGTTCGTCAAATTGACCCAATCAACCAACAAATAAAACCATGTTAGCAACAACTATTACCAGCATCCGTGCCCGCCAGATACTTGATTCCCGTGGAAACCCGACCGTCGAAGCCGACGTCGAACTCGCCGGAGGCGCGCTTGGCCGCGCGGCGGTTCCGAGCGGTGCGAGCACCGGCGAGCACGAGGCGGTCGAACTCCGCGACGGGGTCAAAACCTCGTATCTCGGAAAAGGCGTGACGAAGGCGGTCGCCAACGTCGACAAGATCCTTGCCCCGGTGGTCGTCGGCCTCGATGCGCTCGACCAGATCGGCCTGGACAAGACGATGAATGCGGCCGACGGCACCCCGACCAAGAAGAAGGTCGGAGCGAACGCGATCCTCGCGGTCTCCCTCGCCGCTGCCAAAGCCGCCGCCGCGCAGGTCGGAGTTCCTCTCTACAAATACCTCGGTGGGCCGAACGCAAAAGTCCTGCCGGTCCCGATGATGAACATCGTCAACGGCGGCGCCCACAGCGACGCGCCGATTGACTTTCAGGAATTCATGATCGTCCCGAAAAATTTCCCGACGTTTTCCGAGGCACTCCGCGCGGGCACCGAGATCTTCCACGCGCTGAAGGGCGAGCTGAAGAAGCGCGGGCTCTCGACCGCGATCGGCGACGAGGGCGGGTTCGCTCCGGCGTTCACCGGCGCGGAGGACGCACTCGACACGATCGCGAAGGCGGTCAAGGCGGCCGGCTACAAGTTTGGCGGCGATGTCTTCATCGCGCTCGACGCGGCCTCCAGCGAGTTCTACGACGCGGCAAAAAAATCCTACGTGTTCAAGAAGTCCGACGGTTCGAAGATGAGCGCCGACCAGCTCGTCGCGTATTACCAGAAGCTCGTCGCAAAATACCCGATCATCTCGATCGAGGACGGGTGTTCGGAGAACGACTGGGCGGGATGGAAGAAGCTCACCGAGGCGCTTGGCGACAAGGTCCAGCTCGTCGGCGACGACCTTTTCGTCACCAATGTCTCGTTCCTCCGCAAGGGGATTGATCTCGGGGTCGCCAACTCGATCCTCGTGAAGGTCAACCAGATCGGCTCGCTCACTGAAACCTTCGACGCGATCGAGCTTGCGAAGGAAAACAAATACACGGCGGTCATCAGCCATCGCTCAGGCGAGACCGAGGACACGACGATCGCCGACATCGCGGTCGCGACGAACGCAGGCCAGATCAAGACCGGCTCGCTCTGCCGCACCGACCGCGTCGCCAAATACAACCAGCTCCTCCGCATTGAGGAGGAACTCGGCAGCGACGCGATCTACGGCGGCAAAATGCGCGGCTGATCGCCCGCATCGCAAAAATTTTCGGGACGCGGGCGGCATGTCGGCCGCCCGGTCCCGGAACCCGCGCGGCCGGAGCCACCCTTAGGCGCTGTTCTGTCAGTAGTGGTCGTCGGCAGCGCGACCGGACATCCGGGCGCAACACTCTGGGCGACGGACCTCTCGAAAATCGCGCTCGACGCGATGCTCGGCAATTGCTGATTTCCCCGCGCTCTGATCTTGGAGTGACAATGCGTGATGCGGACAATTTTCAGGACAACTGGGCCATGAGCGGCACCGCCTCACCAGACAAGCGCGGCACTTCGCGCACCGCGCGAGGCGTTCCTGCTGGCGGGCGTCGGGGGGAAAAGTGCCCTACCCCGGTACCGCGCCGAAGAGCATCCGAAGGAAATCGGGATCACGGAACCCTGACGTCCGCCCAAGCCGCACGACCACCGTGCGCAGCGAGGGAATTACATACACCCGCTGGCCACCCGAGCCAGCCATGCAGATGAGGTCGGGCGGGGCGAGATTCGAGAGGCAGGTCCGACTCCATTGCTCTCCGGTGAGGCCGGCTCCGATCGCCTCCTCGATGTCGCGCGGCTCGCCGCCACCGGCCGCACGGTTGAGCCAAAACCCGAGGCCGTAGGCCGGGTTCGCACGCGACCCGACAAATGCCGCCTCGAAGCGCCCGGCCGGCTTCGCGGGCCGCGCACGGTCGAGGACGAACCGTCCGAGCTTCAGAAGATCATCCGGCGTGAGAACCGCACCGGCCGAAAAAAATGTCCGGCCATTTCTGTCGGTGCGCCAGTCGGACGGCCGGATTCTCATGCGTGCAAGGAACCGGTCAAGTGCCGGCGGGGGCGAGCCGACACCGCTGAGCACACCGCCCAGAAGCTCATAGTGTGAGGGCCCGTAAACAAACCGCTCTCCGGGCGGGCTCTCGCCCGGCAGCGAAGCGGCTGCTGCGCGGACGTCGCGGAGGGATTTGCTGTACAGCCGGGCGTAGCCGGGTTCGATCCCAGAGGTCTGGGAGAGAAGCTGCCGGAGCGTGATCGCATGCCCGGACTGCCGCAGCACGACATCGTCCGGCGCGGGATGTCCCAGGCTCAGGCAGGCGAGGGCTGCAAGGCTCTTCGTGATGCTGTAAACCGGCATCGGGGTCCGGAGGTCGCGGCCGCCGCCGAATGCCCGGAAGTCCGGCATGCCCTGTCTTGCGATAATGAGCACCTCCCCGCCATGCGCCCGCGAGTAGCGCGCCGCCGCGCTCGCAGAAATGTCTGCGATCCGTCGCACTGCGGCTGGGCGGGGGACGGACCGAATGTCGCCCGACCCGGTGACGCGCGATGGTTCCACCGCACCCGCACCCGCACCCGAAGCAACGAGCATCGCGAACGCGAGTGCCGCGTGCCCGTGGAGGCGGCTCCTGAAATGACCGTAGGCGTCCCGCCCACCTCTTCGAAATGCGGGCAGGATGCCCGCGCTCCCGGGAGTTCGCACGCCCTGCGAACACGCGTCGGTATACGCGCCCGAAACCGCCGCGCCATCAGACAGCTTAGACGTTGAAGCGGAATTCGACGACATCGCCGTCCTTGACGGTATATTCTTTTCCCTCGAGGCGAAGCTTCCCTGCCTCGCGGGCCTTGGCCTCGCTCCCGAACGCCATGAGGTCGTCAAACGCAATGATCTGCGCGGCGATGAACCCGCGCTCGAAATCGCTGTGGATCACGCCTGCCGCGGCCGGCGCCTTATCCCCGGCATGGATCGTCCACGCGCGGGTTTCCTTCGGTCCCGTGGTGAGGTAGGTGCGGAGCCCGAGCAGGTGGTAGGCGGCGCCGATGAGCAGGCTCACCCCGCTGTCCGCGACGCCGAGACCGGCGAGAAATTCCTTCGCCTCCTCCGGCGGGAGGTCGGCAAGCTCGCTCTCGATCTGCGCGCTGATCACGACCGCCTCGCTGCCGAGGTGCGCGGCCGCGTATTCCCGGACCGCCCGCAGGTGGTTCGCGGCGGTGGAATCCGTATTGAGCGAACCCAGGTCGTTTTCCCCCACGTTGCAGGCGAAAAGCGTCGGCTTCGACGAGAGGAGGAAAAACCCTTTCATCAACGCCTTTTCCTCCGCGCCGAGATCAAGCGTCAGCGCGGGACGTCCGGCGTCGAGGTGCGGCAGCAGCTTCTCCGTCAACGCCAGCTCGGCCTTCGCCTCCTTGTCCCCGCTCCGCGCGTTTTTCTGCGAGCGGTCGGCGCGCTTTTTCACCGAAGCCATGTCGGCGAGGATCAACTCGGTGTTCACGATCTCGATGTCGCGCACAGGATCCACCGACCCGGTGACGTGGTGGATGTCCTCGCTCTCGAAGCACCGCACGACCTGGATGATCGCATCCACCTCGCGGATGTGGCTCAGAAACTGGTTCCCGAGCCCCTCGCCCACGCTCGCCCCGGCCACAAGCCCCGCAATATCCACAAACTCGATCGCAGCCGGCAGGATCTTCTCGGATTTTGAAATCGCAGCGAGCTTCTCCAGCCGCGCGTCCGGCACGCTCACGATCCCGACGTTCGGCTCGATCGTGCAAAATGGAAAGTTCGCAGCCTGCGCCTTGCGCGTGCGAGTAACCGCGTTGAAGAGGGTGGATTTTCCCACGTTCGGGAGTCCGACGATTCCGGCTCTAAGCATAGGCGGCGGACGCTACACCGGGTTTCCGGCGGGAGGAAGAACGAAAAATGCGCCGACAATTCCGATTTCTGTTTGTTGAAAACGGCACAGCCAATAGGATGCGCGGATGAAACAAAAGGCTAGGCTCTTCGCCGCGAAATCGAATCCTGCAAACGTCAGATTCGGCTCGCCGAGCTCGATCGCGAAAAGCGCTAGCTCCAAGCAGAATAGCCGCAACGCTCGCAGGAATGGCGGTTTGCCCTGAGAACTCACAGGGACGCGGCCAAGGTTGCCGAAGATCCGGCAGATCGTAAAATTTTTTGGCAAATGGTCGGCCCCCGGCACGGATTCTGCTCACAAAATTATTGTGTCCACCCGCACCGGGCGGATAAAACATGCGTCCGCCACCGGGGGGCCGGCAGGATTTCCGTCGGCGGACACAACGACCGCGCCAACAGACCCATCAAGTATGCAGACCAAACCGATCCGACCGACCGGCCCGCCTCCGAAACAGGGACTCTACGATCCGGCATTCGAGCACGATGCCTGCGGCGTCGGGTTCATCGCCAACATCCGGGGTGAAAAATCGCACCAGATCGTGGCCGACGCGCTCACGATCCTCCGCAACCTCGACCACCGGGGGGCGGTCGGCAGCGAACATAATACCGGCGACGGCGCGGGGATCCTCGTCCAGATTCCGGACAAATTTTTCCGCCGTGTCTGCGGCGGGCTGGGGATCCGGCTTCCCGAATTCGGGAGCTACGGTGCGGGGATCATCTTCATGTCGCCCGACCCGGCCGAGGGCGCGGCCGCGCAGGCCGCGTTTGAAAAGCTGGCGGCGGCCGAGGGGCTGGCCGTGCTCGGATGGCGCGAACTGCCGACCGACAACTCCCCGCTCGGGGCGACAGCCCGCGCGAGCGAACCCCGGATGTGCCAGGTCTTCATCGAGCGCAGCCCCGGCTGCACGGATGTCATGGATTTCGAGCGCCAACTTTACGTCGTTCGCAAGCGGGCGAGCAACGCGATCCGCCTCGGCGGGATTGACCCGACGTGGTTCGTGGCCACGCTTTCGAGCCGGACGATCGTCTATAAGGGGATGCTCATGCCCGAGCAGGTGGATGCGTATTTCGCCGACCTGACGGACCCGGATTTCGAGTCCGCTCTGGCGCTCGTCCACTCGAGATTCTCGACGAACACGTTCCCGAGCTGGGACCGCTCGCATCCGTATCGCTACATCGCACACAACGGCGAGATCAACACGCTGCGCGGAAACATCAATTGGATGCACGCCCGCGAGTCGCTGCTCGCGAGCCCGCTCTTTAGCGACCGCCTGCGCGACACGTTCCCGGTGATCAACAGCAACGGGTCGGATTCCGCGATGTTCGACAACTGCCTCGAGCTCCTCGCGCTTTCCGGACGCTCGCTCCCGCACGCGATCATGATGATGATCCCCGAGCCGTGGGAGCTGCACGAGACGATGCCGGACGACAAGCGCGCGTTCTACGAATTCCACTCCTGCCTGGTGGAGCCTTGGGACGGACCGGCCTCGATCGCGTTCACCGACGGCACGGTCATCGGCGCAATCCTCGACCGCAACGGCCTGCGCCCGTCACGGTATTGGGTGACGAATGACGGCCTGGTCATCATGGCCTCCGAGGCCGGGGTCCTCCCGATCGCGCCCGAGCGGGTTCTGGAAAAAGGTCGGCTCCAGCCGGGCCGGATGTTTTTGGTGGATACCAAAGAGCAGCGGATCGTCGCGGACGAGGAGATCAAAAGCGAGATCATCAGAGCGCATCCGTATCGGGAGTGGCTCGATGCGAACCATGTCCTGCTCTCGGATCTGCCGCAGCCGCCGCACGAGCACCTGCCCGAGCACGAGACGATCCTCCAGCGCCAGCAGGCGTTTGGATACACGTTTGAGGACCAGCGGGTGATCCTCGGCCCGATGGCGCGCGACGGCGTGCAGCCGCTCGGCTCGATGGGCACCGACACACCGCTCGCGGTCCTCTCCGACCGTCCGGTCCTCCTCTACAACTACTTCAAGCAGCTCTTCGCGCAGGTCACGAACCCGCCGATTGATCCGATCCGCGAGGAGATCGTCACCGCCACGGTCACAATGCTCGGCTCGGAGGGTAATCTCTTGGATCCGACGCCCGCGAGCTGCCGGATGATCAAGCTCGATGGCCCGATCATCGGCAATGCCGAACTCGAGCAGATCCGCCACGTCGAGCGCGAAGGGTTCCACCCGGTCACGCTCCCGATCCTCTTCCATGCGTGCGACGGGTCGGACGGCCTGGGCGCGGCGATGGACGACCTCTGCGCGGCGGCAGACGCGGCAATCGCGGAGGGGAAAACCATTTTGATCCTCAGCGACCGCGGGGTGGACGCCCGGCATGTGGCGATCCCGGCACTGCTCGCGGTCTCAGGCCTCCACCACCACCTGATCCGTGCGGGCACCCGCACGCGCGTCAGCCTCGTCATCGAGTCCGGCGAACCACGTGAGGTCCACCACTTCGCGCTCCTCATCGGCTACGGCGCGAGCGCGATCAATCCCTACCTCGCATTCGAATCGCTCGACGACATGATCCGCCAGGGGATGCTCCCCGGAATCGATCACAAGCTGGCCGTCAAAAATTTCGTGAAGGCCGCGCTCAAGGGGGTTGTCAAGACGATGGCGAAGATGGGGATCTCGACGGTCCAGAGCTACCGCGGGGCGCAGATCTTCGAGGCGGTCGGGCTCCACCACTCGGTGATAGACAAATATTTTTGCTGGACCCCCTCGCGGATCGAGGGTGCCGACCTAGTGGCGATCGGCGACGATCTGATCCGTCGGCATGCCCGCGCGTTCCCCCCGGGCGATGCGGTGGACTCGACGCTCGACACGGGCGGCGACTACCAGTGGAGGAAGGATGGCGAGGGGCATCTCTTCAACCCGGAGACGATCCACTCGCTCCAGAAGGCGGTCCGCACGGACGACTACGCGACCTACAAAAAATATGCGTCGCTTGTGAACGACCAGGAGAAGAAGCATTTCACGCTCCGCGGACTTCTGGAATTCCGCGACGGCTCGGCGATCCCGATTGCCGAGGTCGAACCGGTCGAGGCGATCATGCGGCGGTTCAAGACCGGCGCGATGAGTTACGGCTCGATTTCGAGCGAGGCCCACGAGGCGCTCGCGATCGCGATGAACCGGGTCGGTGGAAAATCAAACACCGGCGAGGGAGGCGAGGATGCCGAGCGGTTCACCTGGACAAACGAGGCGGGGGATTCAAAAAACTCCGCGATCAAGCAGGTCGCTTCCGGTCGGTTCGGGGTCACGTCTCACTACCTCACGAACGCCCGCGAAATCCAGATCAAGATGGCCCAGGGCGCGAAGCCGGGCGAGGGCGGCGAACTGCCGGGCAAGAAGGTTTACCCGTGGGTCGCCAAGACCCGTGGCACCACCCCAGGAGTCGGCCTGATCTCCCCTCCCCCACACCACGACATCTACTCGATCGAGGATCTGGCCGAGCTGATCCACGACCTAAAAAATGCGAACCGCCGGGCGCGCGTCTCGGTGAAGCTGGTCTCGGAGATCGGCGTCGGCACGATCGCCGCGGGCGTCGCAAAGGCGCATGCCGATGTCGTGCTCATCAGCGGGTTCGACGGCGGCACCGGCGCGTCCCCGCTCTCGAGCATCAAGCACGCGGGGATGCCGTGGGAACTCGGCCTCGCCGAAACCCACCAGACGCTCGTCCTCAACAACCTCCGCAGCCGGATCACCGTCGAGACCGACGGACAGCTCAAGACCGGCCGCGATGTCGCGGTTGCAGCACTTCTCGGCGCCGAGGAATTTGGGTTCGCGACCGCCCCGCTCGTCACTCTCGGGTGTATCATGATGCGGGTCTGCCACAAGAATACCTGCCCGGTCGGAGTCGCCACGCAAAACCCGGAACTCCGGAAAAACTTCACCGGCGACCCGGCGCACACGGCAAACTTCATGCGGTTTGTCGCCGAGGAACTCCGCGAGATCATGGCGAACCTCGGGTTCCGGACGGTCGAGGAAATGGTCGGCCGCACGGACAAGCTCGAACCCCGCCAGGCGCTCGACCACTGGAAGGCAAAGGGCCTCGACCTCTCGCCGATCCTCTACCAGCCGCCGGTCGGCCCGGAGGTCGGACGGTTCTGCCAGATGGAACAGGACCATGGGCTCGACAAATCGCTCGACCTCAGCGTCCTCCTCGACCTCTGCAAACCCGCAATCGAAAACGGCGAAAAGGTGCGCGCCACGGTCCCGGTCAAAAATGTGAACCGCGTCGTCGGCACGATCACCGGCAACGAGGTGACCCGGAAATTCGGTGCGGCCGGGCTCCCGGACGACACGATCCACCTCCACTTCCAAGGCAGCTCGGGACAGAGCTTCGGCGCGTTTGTTCCTGCGGGAATGACGCTCGAACTCGAGGGCGACACGAACGACTACCTCGGCAAGGGCCTCAGCGGCGGACGCATCGTCCTTTACCCGCCAGCCGGCTCGACGTTCAAGGCGGAGGACAACATCATCGCCGGCAACGTCGCCCTTTATGGCGCGACCAAGGGCGAGGTCTTCATCCGCGGCATGGCGGGCGAACGGTTCGGAGTCCGCAACTCGGGCGTCCATGCGATCGTCGAGGCGATCGGCGACCACGGGTGCGAATACATGACCGGCGGACGCGTCGTCGTGCTCGGGCCGACCGGACGGAACTTCGCGGCCGGCATGTCCGGCGGCGTCGCCTACATCCTCGACGAGGCCGACGACTTCGCCGCCAAGCGCTGCAACAAGGCGATGGTCGGGCTCGAGGCGGTGACCGACCCGGCCGAGGCCGCCGACCTGCGAGAATTTATCCGACGCCACGGCGAACTCACCGGCAGCTCGCGCGCCCGCGATGTCCTCGCCGACTGGGACGCCTCGCTCAAAAAATTCGTGAAGGTGATGCCGAAAGATTACAAGCGGGTGCTCGAGTCGCTGGCCGAGGCCGAGGCGGACGGGCTCACCGGAGAGGAAGCGATCAACGCGGCATTCGAAGCCAATTCGCGCGACACCTCGCGCGTGGGAGGAAACTGATTATGGGAAAACCGACCGGATTTATTGAATACCTTCGCGAAGTCCCGGCCGACTCGCCGCCGACCGCGCGCGTCGCCGATTGGAACGAATTCCACATCCACATGCCGGACGAAGCGCTCCGCACCCAAGGCGCGCGCTGCATGGATTGCGGGATCCCGTTCTGCCACTCGGGCGTGCTGATCAGCGGGATGGCGAGTGGCTGCCCGATCAACAACCTCATCCCGGAGTGGAACGACCTCATGTATCGCGGGCTCTGGCGCGAGGCGCTCGACCGGCTGCACAAGACGAACAACTTTCCGGAGTTCACCGGCCGCGTCTGCCCCGCCCCGTGCGAGGGCTCGTGCACGCTCGGGATCATCAACCCGCCGGTCGCGATCAAGACGATCGAGTGCGCGATCGTGGACAAGGGCTGGGACGAAGGCTGGATCACGCCGAACCTCCCGGAGATCCGCACGGGGAAATCCGTCGCCGTCGTCGGCTCCGGCCCGGCCGGTCTCGCCTGCGCCGACCAGCTCAACAAGGCCGGGCACACGGTCACCGTCTTCGAGCGCGCGGACCGCATCGGCGGACTCCTCCTCTACGGGATCCCGAACATGAAGCTCGACAAACACAAGGTCGTCGAGCGCCGGGTCCGCCTCATGGAGGCCGAGGGGATCACGTTCAAAACCGGCATCGAGGTCGGAAAAAACCTCTCCGCCGAACGCCTCGTCACCGACTTCCAAGCGGTCGTCCTCTGCACCGGCGCGACAAAACCCCGCGACCTCCCGATCCCCGGACGCGACCTCGCGGACGTGCATTTTGCGATGGAGTTCCTCACCGAGAATACCCGCCACCTCCTCGACCACGACACGCCAAACGGATCGCGTCCGCCGATTGATGCCATGGGCAAACATGTCGTCGTCATCGGCGGCGGCGACACCGGCACCGACTGCGTCGGGACGTCGCTCCGCCACGGCTGCGCATCGGTCACCCAGCTCGAAATCCTCCCGAAACCCCCGCTCGAACGCGCGAAGGACAACCCGTGGCCGGAATGGCCGAAGGTCTATAAGATGGACTACGGCCAGGAGGAAGCCGCCGCGATCCAGGGCGCGGACCCCCGCCAATACGAGGTCACCGCAAAGCGGTTTCTCGCCGGGGCCGACGGCAAGCTCGAGGGCGTCGAGATCGTCAACATCCGCTGGGAAAAAGACGCCCAGGGGAGGTTCTCGCCGCGCGATGTCGAGGGCACGCTGCGCGTCATCCCCGCGCAGCTCGTCCTCCTCGCCATGGGCTTCCTCGGGCCGGAGGACGACCTCCTCAACGACCTCCAAATCGAACGCGACCCGCGCAGCAACGCGAAGGCCGAACACGGGAAATTTGCAACGAACATCCCGAATGTCTTCGCAGCCGGCGACTGCCGCCGCGGCCAGTCGCTCGTCGTCTGGGCGATCAACGAAGGCCGCGCAGCCGCCCGCGAAGTGGACCGCTCGCTCACCGGACAAACCCAGCTTCCATAACAGGAAAGGGACGTTGATATGGCTGCGGTTTTGTCAATAGGCAAAATGATCCTCTGGACAGTTTTTTCATAACTCATTTTCTTTTTTACATTGTTTGCAAGTCGCTCCATTTGAGTAGGATCAAAGGAATATAGATTTCATGAAGATGGCTGCAACCTTATCTGGAGCGCGTCGAGGATTCTTTGCTGGTCGGCTTGCGGGGTAGTGATTTTATCGAACTCCTCCCCGGCCATGAGTGGAGAGTTTGCCTTTTCCGCCCTCCGCTCCGTTTCCGCCGCTCACCCCTCCTTTTCCTCTCGTTCGTGAATTGGCCCTGGCCGTCGCCACACCCACAATTGCGGGACCTGCGGGCTTGCGCATCGCGGCGGGATCGTGAAGGATTTCCGGGCATGTCGAACGGTTTCACTTCATTCGGAGGGGGTCCCCGGCTACCCGGGAGGAATTGACACGGGACACATTGACTGGGGTTTATGACCGCCTGACCGGGCTCATCGGAAAGCTGCCTGGCGGGCTTCAGAAGCCGATCCTGCGCGAGCTGACCCCGATCAAGGAGCTCTTCCTTGAGCAGCGTCCGTCGAGGCTTTTTCTTGTGGGAGCGGCCGGGCCGACGCCGCTGAAATTTCTCGCGTCGCTCGGGACCGCCAAGCTCGAGGTCGGCGTAAGCGACAACGGATGGCGCTCGCACGTCGCAAAGGGCAGGGGGGAAATCCAGATTTTGGACGGCAGGCAGGGCGTGCCGGATGCGTTTGTCGCAGGCGCGCTTGACCGGCACGCGCCGGATGTCGTGATTTTTTTCGGGCACGGTGAGGCTGGCTGGGAAGAGTGGGAGTCGTCGGCCGCGCGGGCCGGGGCATGCACGGCACCGGTGATCGGGCTGGAAAGCGAGAGCGCGGGGCGGCTGCGGGAGCGGTTCGATGGCCCGCTTGGCAAGAGGCTCTCGGCCGTGCTGGCGGCGGACGATCCGGCCCGCGACGAGGCAATCTGCGAGGCTCTGCCCCTGCCCGCGCGGCTCGAATTTGCAAGGGTGACGAACGCCCGGCGGGCTCAGGCGCACATCGCCGGGAGCCTCCTCAAATCGTTCAGCGCGCTGTGCGGGGTCATCGGGGTGCAGCCGATCCCGCTGGCCGATCTCCCGATTCTCACCACCTTGCAGACGCTGATGGTCGGAATGATCATCCACACGACCGGACGCCCGTTCAGCGCGCGGCTGGCAGCGGAGTTTCTTGGCGCTCTCGGGGTCAATATCGGCGCGGGCCTCGCGCTCCGCGAGGGCGCGCGGGCACTCGTGCGGATCGTCCCGATCTGGGGCAACGCCGTCTCCGGGTTCGTCGCCGGCGCGGGCACCTACGCGATCGGAAAAGCTGCGATCGCCTACTTCATCGAGGAAACCCCGATCACGGAGACCCGAAAAATCTTTCACGCAGTCCTCCCGCGCTTCGGAAAAAAGCCGCCCGCGCCGCCCGCGCTTCCGGGCGGTCCCGGAACCGCATAGCCGCGCATGCCGGCATCCATCCTCATTGTTGACGACGAGAAGAACACGCGCGACGGGCTGCGGAGCGCGCTCGAGGGCGGGTTCGACGTTTATGTGGCGGCCGACGCCATCGGCGCGATGGAGACGATCGAGGCGGTGCGGCCGGATGTGCTGCTCACCGACCTGAGGCTTGGCGGGGAGGACGGGATGTCGCTGGTCGGCCGGGCGCTTGCGCTCGCGAAGCCTCCGATCTGCATCATGATGACCGCCTACGGGTCGGTGGACACCGCCGTCGAGGCGATGAAAAAGGGGGTTTACGATTTTGTCACGAAGCCGGTGAATCTTGACCGGCTTGAGATCCTGGTCCGGCGCGCGCTGAAAAGCCGGGCGACGCAGAAGGAGGTGAAGGTGCTGCGCGAGAAGGTGAGCCGCCAGTTCACAATCGAGGGGATGCTCGGGAAATCGCCGGCGATGGAGGCGGTCTTCGAGACGATCCGCCAGGTCGCCCCCTCGAAGGCGACCGTCCTGATCCAGGGCGAAAGCGGGACCGGCAAGGAACTCGCCGCCCACGCGATCCACCACCTCAGCCCGCGCGCGAAAGAAAAATTTCTGGCCGTGCATTGTGCGGCGCTGTCGTCCGAGCTGCTGGCAAGCGAGCTATTCGGACACGAAAAGGGCGCGTTCACAGGGGCGTTCGACCGCCGGATCGGGCGGTTCGAACAGGCGTCCGGCGGGACGCTATTTCTTGACGAGATCGGGGAGATTGATCCGGCCACTCAGGTGAAAATCCTGCGCGTCCTCGGCGAGCGGACGTTCGAGCGCGTCGGCGGCGGGCAGACCCTGCGGGCCGACGTCCGGCTGCTCGCCGCGACAAACCGGGATCTCGCAAAATTGGTCGCCGAGGGGAAATTCCGCGAGGACCTTTACTTCCGGCTGCACGTCGTGCCGCTGACGATGCCCCCGCTCCGGGACCGGAAGGTCGACATTCCGATGCTCGCCGAATCGTTTTTGATGGAATCCGCTGCGGAGAACGGAAAGCCGTTCCGCGAGCTCGACGCGGAGGCGATGGCTGCGATCATTGATTACGACTGGCCTGGGAATGTCCGCGAGTTGCGGACCGCGATCGAACACGGGGTCGTGATGTCGAACTCACCGCAAATCACCCTCCGCGACCTCCCGGCCGGGCTGCGGACGCCCAAGCCGGGCTCCCCCCAAACCGCCGGTGGATTAAATTTGCAGGAAACCGAAACCGCGCTTATCCTCCGCGCTTTGGAGGACAGTCGGGACAATCGGCTGCTTGCGGCGCGGATGCTGGGGATCAGCCCGCGCACGCTTCACCGGCGTCTGAAAGCTCTGAACATTTCCAAAAAACAGAACCTCTCCAACTAAAAAAAACCTATGGCAGCCACCGGCGAAGTCAGCGTTCAATCAGCGGTTCACTTCATCGAGCAGGGCAAGCTTGCCCCGATCATCCGAGGGGCGATGTTTGCGGCGCTCATCATTGCTCTCACCCTGCTCTACCTCTTTGTGCAATTCCGGGGGTTTTCCACGGTCACGGCGATGGACCAAGCGCAGATCGCGCGCAACATCGCGGCAGGCAAGGGATTCAGCACGCAGTTTATCCGCCCGCTCGCGATCTGGCAGCTTGAAAATGCGGAGAAGGAAATCCCGGCGGGAAACTTTCCTGACTTCTACCAGGCACCGCTCGGACCGTTCGTGAACGCGCTGCCGCTCGCGCTGGTGAAGAACTCGTGGAAGATGACTCCGACCGACCTTGTGTATGTCGGCGACCGGGTGATCGCGGCGCTCTCGGTGGTCTTTTTTCTGCTTTCGGTAGGGATCTGGTATCTTGTGGGAGCCCGGCTTTTTGACAGCAAGCTGTCGCTGATCGCCTGCGCGATCATGCTGATGACCGACATGATGTGGCAGTTCTCGCTTTCCGGGCTGCCGCAGATGCTGATGCTGCTCCTATTTTCCGGAACGATGTGGCTGACGATCTACGCGATGCAGCACCGGGACGAGGCGCTGCACGCGCTGCTGTCGCTTTTTGGGGCGGGGCTGCTCTTCGGGCTGATGACGCTTGCCCACGGGCTGGCGGTCTGGATATTTCTCGGCTGGCTTGTGTTTGCGCTGGTGTATTTCCAGCCGCGCGGCATTGCGGCGCTTGTGGTGCTCGCGGCGATGCTCATGGTGACGCTTCCGTGGCTGGTCCGGAACTATTCTGTGTGCGGGAACCCGCTCGGGCTCTCGGCTTACGCGGCGATCGCCGGCGGAGGGTCGCCGGAGGGTGGCTACCTGCGCTCGCTCGACGCCGCGCCGCCGATCAGCGGGTCCGGCATGATCTCGAAGCTCAAAGTCGGCGTCTCCGCGCAGCTCGAGGAGCTGTTTGCGTATCTCGGCATGAACCTTGCGGCCGGCGCGTTTTTCCTCGCGCTCCTGCATCCGTTCCGTTCGCCGGTCGCCTCGTATTTCCGCTGGTGCATCGTGCTGATGTGGATCGGTGCGGTTGCAGGCATGGCGATTTTTGGGCTGGGCGGGGTCATTTCGTCGAACCAGCTTCATGTGCTCTTCCTGCCACTTTTCATCTTTTTTGGCCTTGCGTTCCTGCTCGTGCTCTGGAGCCGGTGGGAACTCGGGTATCCGCTGCTGCGGGTGATTTTCTTGAGCATCGTCGTTTTCCTTTCCGCGGTTCCGATGCTTGCGAACCTGCTCGCGTCGCGCGGGGCTGCGATCCAGTGGCCGCCCTACATTCCGCCGTTTATCGCGATTCTCGGCGACTGGTATGGCGAGAAGGAAATCGTGGCTTCCGACATGCCGTGGGCGGTCGCATGGTATGCCCAGCGCAAGGCGGTGCTCCTCCCCGAGTCGGTGCGGGCGTTCAACCGCCTGAACGACTACCGTCCCCTCGGCGAGCCGATCAACGGGCTCTACCTCACCCCGATCACCGGCAACCTCCGGCTGTTCTCCGACATCTACAAGGGTGCCTATAAGGAATGGGCACTCCTCATTACGCGCCCGCCGAAGGTTGACGGCTTTGCGCTGCCATTTTATACGGCGCTCCCGATCGATGGCGAGTGCATCATATTTGCCGACCGCGACCGCTGGAGCGCGCCGCGCGAATAGCCGCCAGACCCCTCTCGTCAGAGAAGCTCCGACGCAATCTCGTCGGCGAGCATCCGTCCGCGTCGTGTGAGCCTCACCCGCTCTCCGGCCACCGTGACAAGCCCGCAGGTCAGCAAGGAGGCAAGTGCCGTGGGCTCGGCGTCGGCGATCGCGATCCCGTCCGATGTCCGCAGCGCGAGGGCGATCCGCTCGGTGCGCCGCATCGCGGGGGTCACCGCCTCGGAGAATTCGCGCGCGCCGGTGCCGCATCCGATCCGGCGGATGTATTCCGAGGTGTCCGCCACGTTCTGTCGGCGCACCCCGTCGCGGGTTGCGAAAGCACCGGGTCCGAGCCCCTCGTAATCCCCCCCCCTCCAGTAGCCGAGGTTGTGAAGGCACTCGCGGCCCGGTCGCGCGTAGTTCGAGATTTCGTATTGGGCAAAGCCCGACGACCCGAGCACGTCCATCGCGATCTCAAAGAACCTGGCGTCGAGTCCGGCGTCTGGCGAATGCCCGCCCCGCGCGAGGGTGCGGAAATACTCGGTGTCCTCTTCGTAGGTCAGGCAATACGCAGAGACGTGCTCCGGTCCGAGCTCGAGCGTCCGCCGAAGCGTCTCCCTCCACCGCGCTTCCGTCTGCCCGGGGATCCCAAAAATCAGGTCGAGGTTGATATTTTTCATCCCCGCCTCGCGGAGGATTTCATAACTTCGCCCGGCTTGGTCGGCCGAGTGAACCCGGCCGAGCGTGCTGAGCAACTCGTCGTCCCACGACTGCACGCCCATGCTCGCACGATTCACGCCGAGCGCGAGCAGGGCATCCGCCTTTTCGGGCGACACCGTCGCCGGGTTCATCTCGACCGTGAACTCGGCAACCCCGGAGAAATCCACGCGCTCGCGCAGCCCGGCGATCAGGAATTCCAGCTCGGCGGTCGCGAGCGCGGTCGGGGTTCCTCCGCCAAAAAAAACCGTTTCCGGCCGCAGCCCGGGCGAAGCGGATTCCGCCTCGGCCAACACCGCATCCAAAAATACCCCGGTCCGGTCGCGCTCGATCAACTCCTTGTAAAACCCGCAATACGGGCAGAGCTTCAGGCAGAACGGAATGTGAACGTAAAGGTGGCGGACCATCGGGAGGGAGGGAATTTTCGGTCAGCCTTCGGTGGGTGCGCGATCAGGCACAAAATCGGTAACTATTCAGGTCATTTGATCTGACCCGCAAGGTGGCAGAGGTAGGGCGGCAGGCAAGGCGCACTTTCTTTTTAACTTGAGAGAACCGTTTTCTCCGGCCGCCCTCAAGTCTGATTCTCGCTATTTTTAA
>DYRS01000298.1 GCA_020718585.1 Chthoniobacter flavus | reverse complement strand
ATCGGCACCTGGAACATCAGCCACAACAACCGCGGCATGATGGGCTACCAGACGCCGAACATCGATCGCATCGCGAAGGAAGGCGTGGCCTTTACCGACTACTACGGCCAGCAGTCGTGCACCGCCGGGCGCGCGGCCTTCATCAGCGGCAGCGTGCCGGTGCGCTCCGGCATGACCAAGGTCGGCATGCCCGCCGCCGAGGAGGGCTGGCAGAAGACGGACGTGACCATGGCCACGGTCATGAAGAGTCTGGGCTACAGCACCGGCCAGTTCGGCAAGAACCACCAGGGCGACCGCGACGAGCATCTGCCCACGCTGCACGGCTTCGACGAGTTCTTCGGCAATCTCTACCACCTCAATGCCGAGGAGGAACCGGAAAACCGCGACTATCCCACCGACATGACGCTCGCCAACGGCAAGACCTTCCGTGAGCAGTTCGGCCCGCGGGGCGTGTTGAAGTGCAAGGCCGACGGCAAGGGCGGTCAGACCTGCGAAGATACCGGTCCGCTGACCAGGAAGCGGATGGAAACGGTCGATGACGAAACCCTGGCGGCGGCCAAGGACTTCATCACCCGGCAGGCCAAGGCCGGCCAGGCGTTCTTCACCTGGTGGAACGCCACCCGCATGCACTTCCGTACGCACGTGAGTAAGGAGCACACCGGGATCAGCGGCCCGAGCGGGGACGAATACCATGACGGCATGGTCGAGCACGACCGCCATGTGGGCGAGCTGCTCAAGCTGATCGACGACCTCGGTCTCGCCGAGAACACCATCGTGATGTATTCCACCGACAACGGCCCGCACTACAACACCTGGCCCGACGCCGGCACCACGCCTTTCCACGGCGAGAAGAACTCGAACTGGGAAGGCGCCTATCGTGTGCCGGCCTTTGTCCGCTGGCCGGGCAAATGGCTCGCCGGCGAGACGCTCAACGGCATCGTCTCCCACGAGGACTGGCTGCCGACCTTTGCCGCCGCCGCGGGCAACGACAAGATTGCCGAGCAGCTCAAGGCCGGTGTGGAGCTCAACGGTCGCAACTACAAGAACTACATCGACGGCCATAACATGCTCGACTACCTGAGTGGCAAGGCGAAGGAATCCCCGCGCCAGTCGTTCATCTACGCGGACGATGGTGGCCGTATCGCCGCCATCCGTGTCGGCGACTGGAAATCGGTCTACCTCGAAAACCGCGCCGATGGCCTGCAAATCTGGAAGGAACCGTTTGTCGCCTTGCGCGCGCCGGATCTTTACAACCTGCGGCGCGATCCCTTCGAAAAAGCCAAGATCGGCTCCAACACCTATGAGGACTGGTATATCGACCGCGCCTACATCATGGGACCCATGCAGATCGTCGCCAGCAGATTCCTGCTGAGCCTGAAGGACTTCCCGCCCAGCCAGACGCCGGGCGACTGGAGCCTCGGCAGCCTGGAGCAACAGATCAAGGGCATGGCCGGCCCCAGCGGGGATTGACCTTTGATTCTTCGGGGCGCCGTCGTTGAGACGGCGCCCCGTTTTTTTTGGGAACCGTCATGAACATGCAACGTTTCGTATCCATACTCGCGGGCA
>DYRS01000106.1 GCA_020718585.1 Chthoniobacter flavus | reverse complement strand
CCGTGTCGAAGAGGCCGTTTTGTGAGAGGGGCTCTGGCTTCACAATGTTTCGCATTGAAATGCATATATCACATTGAGCGGCAATATGATACATCTATTTCACAAAAGATCCAAAAATCCCTGACTTTTTGCGCCCGCACCTGCTAAAGTCCGCGATCTCATGGAGACAACATTGATACTTCTGAAGCCGGACTGCATTGCGGGCCGGAAAGCGGGCGAGGTGTTGAAGCGGTTCGAGGAGGCCGGATTCCAGATCCGGGGCTGCAGGATGTTCCGCGCCGATCCCGCCCTGCTGCGCGAGCACTACGCGCACATCGCCGACAAACCGTTTTTCCCCGAGGTCGAGAAATTTATGCAGTCCACCCCGGTCATCGCCCTCGCCCTCGCCGGCGACAACGCGGTCGCCCGCGTGCGCGATCTCATCGGACCCACGGATTCCCGGAAGGCCGACAAGGGGACGGTGCGGGGAGACTTCGGGGTGGATGTCATGATCAACATCGTCCACGCCTCGGACAGCAACGAAAACGCGCAGATCGAGCTCGGGCGGTTCTTCCAGCCCGGCGAGATCTTCGATTATGAAATGCGCTACCACACGCGCGACTGACACAGCCAAAATTTTCCACCATGAACCGGACAACATCCTTCCTGCTCGCCGCCGGCCTCGCCGCGCTCGCCGGCTGCGCGTCCTACGACACCCGGCTTACCAGCTCGTCAACGAAATACCTCGGGCAGGACGGCTCGATCATCTCGCGGTCGAGCGAGTCCACGCTCTCGGATAAAAATTCCTATTGGGACGGCGAGGGGGTGGCCGGCGCGCCATCGATCATCATTGATCTCTCCGACCAGACGGCTTCGTTTTACAGGGGCTCGAAGCTCGTCGGCGTCTCCGCGATCTCGAGCGGACGCGAGGGTTTCGGGACCCCTGTGGGCAGCTACAAGATCCTGCAGAAGGAGCCGGACCATGCGTCGAATCTTTACGGCGATTACGTGGATGCCGCCGGGGTCGTCCTCGTGCGCAATGTGGACGTCAAAAAGGATCCCGCTCCTCCGGGAGGCGTCTTCCGGGGTGCTCCGATGCCGTTTTTTATGCGCCTGAGCAACGCGGGCGTCGGGATGCACCAGGGGTTCCTCCCCGGAGTTCCCGACAGCCACGGCTGCATCCGCATGCCAGAAAAAATGGTGAAAATCTACTTTGCCAATATTTCGGTCGGCTCCCCGGTGCGCGTCGTCAACTAGACATCTGCACGGGGTCCGGGGGAAAATCGAAATGATCGCCGACCGAAAAATCTTCCCAGAAAGCGGGAAATCCGATTGACATTTTTTTGCGCGTTCCCATTCTCCCCCGAAATGAGCACCCAGAACGGCGAGGCCCCAGACCTCGTGAAGAATTCGGTCCTTTACAAAGAATTTCTGGCCGAGCGTGAAGAGATCCTCCGGCACAAGTGGATTGAAAGCGAGAAGGTCGGGCAGGATATTGGATTTGAGCGGGCACTGCTCGATTGGATCGTGAAGTTTCGTTCGGCGTGGCGGTGCGAGCGCGCGTCGCAGTCGAAGGGGCTCCCGCAAGGCTAGCGAAACCGCAGGATCCGCATACGGTGCCCACCTAGGGGGCAAAAAGGAAAAATGCCAAGAGAAACCGAACGGATCGAGATGGATGCGGACGCGATTCAGAAAGCGATCCGCCGGATGGCGCACGAGATTGTCGAACACCACGACGACTTGGGCATTCTGGTTTTGGCTGGCATCCCGACCCGCGGGGTTGAGGTCGCCCGGCGGCTTGCCGACCATATCGAGAAGGTCGAAGGCGTGCGCCCGTATCTGGCGACCCTCGACATTTCGATGCACCGCGATGACCTTGCAACCCGCGCGCGGATGACCGCACCCGTGCCCACGCTGCTGCCGGTGGACCTCGACGGCCGGCCGGTCGTGATCGTGGATGACGTGTTCTTCACCGGGCGGAGCTGCCGGTCCGCGCTCGACGCGCTCGCCTCGTTCGGACGTCCGTCGGCAATCCAGCTTGCCGTGCTGGTTGACCGCGGCCACCGCGAGCTGCCGATCCGGGCGGACTACATCGGGAAAAACGTGCCGACCGCGCGGCGGGAAAAAATCCGGGTCCGCTTTGAGAACCTCGACGGGGTGCCGGATTCCGTGCGGGTGGTCGAGCCATGAAGACCTGGACGCGCAAAGACCTGATCGGGCTCGACGATCTGGATGCGGAGGAAATCGAGTTCCTCCTCGACACGGCGACCGCGTTCAAGGGGGTTGCCGGGCGCAGCCTGAAGAAGGTGCCAGCGCTCCGAGGAAAGACGCTCGTCAACTTTTTTGTCGAACCGAGCACGCGGACGCGCACGTCGTTTGAGATTGCGGCGATGCGGCTCAGCGCGGATGTCGTGAACATCACGGCCACCGCGTCGAGCCTGCAAAAGGGGGAGACGCTGAAGGACACCGCGCTCAATCTTCAGGCGCTCCATGCGGACATCATCGTGCTCCGGCACAGCTCGGCGGGCTCGCCGGGGTTCCTCGCCGACCGGCTCCAGGCTTGCGTGATCAATGCCGGCGACGGCTCACACGAGCACCCGACCCAGGGGCTCCTCGACATTTTCACGATGCGCGAGCGGTTCGGGCGGATCGCCGGTCTCAACGTCGCGATCGTCGGCGACATCCTCTTCAGCCGGGTCGCTCGATCAAATATCCACGGCCTCGTGAAGCTCGGCGCAAACGTCACGCTCGTCGGCCCGACCACGCTCGTCCCGGCCGGCTTCGAGAAGCTCGGCGTGCGGGTCGCCCACCGGCTCGACGACGTGCTCGCCGACGCCGATGTGATCAACCTCCTGCGGATCCAGCACGAGCGGCAGCGGAAGGAATATTTCCCGGGCCTCGGCGAATACATCTCGCTTTTCGGGCTCACTCAAGCGCGCGCAGAGTGTCTGAAGCCGGACTGCCTGATCATGCATCCGGGACCGATCAACCGGGGGGTCGAGATTGACAGCGATGTTGCCGACGGCTCGCGCAGCGTCATCCTCGAGCAAGTGAGCAACGGGATCGCCGTCCGCATGGCAGTGCTCTACCTCTGCGCAGGCGGAGCCGGACTCACGCAATGAACAACCTCCTCATCAAAAATGGCCGGATCATTGATCCCGCGAGCGGCAGGAACCAGAACGGCGACATTTTCATCGCCGACGGGCGGATCTCGGCAGGCCCGGCCGGGGGGGATTTCGAGACGATTGATGCCGCCGGGCTGGTCGTTGCGCCCGGGCTCATTGACATCCACGTCCACCTCCGCGAGCCCGGCCAGTCGCGGAAGGAGACGATCGCGACCGGCACCCGTGCGGCCTCAGCCGGCGGGTTCACCAGCATCGTCGCAATGCCGAACACGACGCCGTCGGCCGACAGCGCGGCCACGATTACATGGATCCGCGAGCGCGCGGCCCGCGACGCGGTCGTCAACGTTTTTTGCACCGGGGCGATCACGAAGGATCTCAAAGGCGAGGAGCTTGCGCCGTTCGGATCTCTCGCCGCCGCGGGTGTCGTCGCGCTCACCGACGACGGTCGCTGCATCCAGAACCACGAGGTCATGCGCCGAGCGGTCGAATACGCGCGGATGTTTGGCCTCCCGGTCATGGACCACTGCCAGGACTACTCGCTCGTGGGCGACGGGGTGATGCACGAGGGCGAATGGAGCCTGCGGCTCGGGCTGCCCGGCTGGCCGCGCATGGGCGAAGAGATGATCGTCGCCCGCAACATCATGCTCGCCGAGCTCTGCCGCTCGCCGATCCACTGCCAGCACATCAGCTCGGGCGGGAGCGTGCGCCTTCTCCGCGAGGCGCGGGCGCGCGGGATCCCGATCTCGGGCGAGGTCTGCCCGCACCACATCGCGCTCACCGACGCGTCGCTGCGCGGGTATAACACGAATTTCAAGATGAACCCGCCGCTCCGGTCGGAGGACGACATCGAGGCGATCATCGGGGGGATTGCGGACGGCACGCTCAACATCCTTTGCAGCGACCACGCCCCGCATGCGGCCTACGAGAAGGAGGTCGAATTCGACCAGGCACCGTTCGGGATCACCGGGCTCGAATCCGAGTTCGCCATATTCTGCGACATCCTGGTCCACCGGCGGAAGGCGATTTCCCTCGACCGCCTGATCGCGCTTTACACGATCGAGCCCGCGAACCTGCTGCGGCTCGACCGGGGCACGCTCGCGCCCGGCGCGCCCGGCGATGTCACGCTCATTGACCCGGACCTCGAATGGACGTTCGACAAATCGCGTTCGCTGTCGCTCTCCCACAATACGCCATTCCACGGGCACACATGGAAGGGCCGCGCGGTCGCCACAGTCGTCGCCGGCAAGCCGGTCTGGTCGCTGCCAAAGACCGCCTGAGCGGACTTCCAAACAACAATTCGCCATGTCACTCATCGAAAATGTCAGGCTGCCCGCGGTTCCTGCTCGGCTACCAGGTCGAGCCGCACCAGGTGATGCGTTCGCTGGCATTCACCGGCACCGGAGCCGAGCGGTGGAACGAGTGGGCTTCGCTCTGCTGCTCGTGCGGGCTTTGCACGCTCTACGCCTGCCCGGAGGAACTCTACCCGAAGGAGGCGTGCTCGTGAACTCGATCGTGATCCCGCGCCCGCACCCGGACGTCTATCGCGAGATCGTCTAGCCCGGCCCGGAGAATGCCGTGGCCATGCGATGAAAAAAGTCCTGCACGTTATTGACAGCCTGCATTTGGGTGGGGCGCAGGAGGTCGTGATGAACCTTGCGACGTGCGGCGACCGGGAACATTTCCGCCACGAGGTGGCGACGATGCACGGGCGGGGGATTTACTGGGATCGGATGGCCACGCTTGGGATCCCGCTCCACTCACTTTCGCCGCACAAGCTGCTGCCGTGGTATGCGGCGAGCCTGCCGACGCTGCTCCTGCACGGGCGGTTCGACATCATCCACTGCCACCTCGTCGCCTCAAACATCTTCGCGAAGCCGGTCGGCGCGCTCTGCCGGGTTCCCGTGATCCTTAACCACGACCACACGAACGATGACTACCGGGCGAGCCAGCGGGTCAGGCTCACGCTCGATTCGTTCGCGAACCGCCTCGCCACCCATGTGATCGCGGTCTCGGATTCCTGCCGGAAATTTCTCATCGAGCGCGAGCGGGTGCCGGAGGAAATGATCTCGCTCGTGAGAAACGCGATTGATACCGCGAGGTATTCGAGGGCGTGCGGATCATGTGAATCGCGCGGCAATGCGCGGCGGGCACTCGGGCTCCCGCCGGACGCTCCGGTCGTCGCCGGGGTCGGACGGCTGAACCCGCAGAAAAATTTTTCGCTCTTCATCCGGGTGGCGTCGGAGGTATTGCGGCGGCATCCGTCGGCAGTTTTCGTACTCGCCGGGGATGGTCCGGAAGAGGCGATGCTGCGGCGGCTCGGGCGGGAGGCAGGGCTCGGCGACCGGCTGGTTTTTTCCGGCTACGTGGGCGACACCCGGCTTGTCTATCTGGCCTGCGACGTGCTGCTGATGCCCTCGCATTTCGAGGGGCTGCCGATGACGCTGCTCGAGGCGATGGCGATGGAGGTGCCGGTCGTCGCGTCGTCGCTCGACGGGATCGCCGAGGTCGTCGCCGACGGGACCGACGGATTCCTCGTCACGCCAGGAGATTGCGCCGGGTTTGTCGAAAAGGTCAGCCGCCTGCTTGACGATCCGGCGCTCGCAGCGCGCACCGGGCGCGCGGCTACTCAAAAAATTTCGGCGGAATTTTCGGCTGCGCGGATGTGTTCCGACGTCGAGGCGATCTACCGGAGGTTTGCGCCGTGGACATCCTGACCCTCTGCTACGAATACCCGCCGGTCGGCGGGGGCGGCGGGCGGATGGCCCACAATGTCGGAGCCGCGCTCGTGCGGCGCGGACACCGGGTCCGGGTCCAGACAGCGCGGATCCCGGGGATCCCGGCGCATGAGGTCCGCGATGGGGTCGAGATTTTCCGGACGTTCTCGTTCCGTCGCCGGGCCGACTTCTGCACGGTCCCCGAGATGGCCGGGTATCTGGCGACGTCGTTCCTACCGGCGCTCGGCCACATCCGCAAGCGGCGGCCGGATGTCATCCACGCCCATTTTGCGGTGCCGACCGGCGCGCTCGCGCTTGCCTGCCGCGCGTTCACCGGCGTGCCCTACGTCCTCACCGCGCACCTTGGCGACCTGCCGGGCGGGAACCCGGACCAGACGGACGCGATGTTCCGCCTCCTAAACCCGCTGATCCGCCCGGTCTGGAAGGCAGCCGCCGGGATCTCCGCGAGCAGCAGCTTCGCGGCCGGCCTCGCCCGCGCGGCCTACGGGGTCGAGCCCCGGATCATCCTCAACGGGATCCCAATGGATGTTCCCCCAACAGCCGCACTCGGCGGCGGTAGCCTAGCAAGCAAGGGCGTTCCGCCCGTGACGGAAAAACGTGCCGCACCGGCGGACGACGGACCCCAACTCGTCGCGATCGGACGGTTCAATCCGCAAAAAAATTTCCCCTGGATGGTTCGAGCGCTTGGAGGGTGCGGGTTCCCGTGGACCCTCACGATCATCGGCGACGGTGCGCAGCGCGGCGAGATCGAGTCCGCGATCCGGGAGTCCGCGCTGGGCGACCGCGTTCGCCTTGCGGGCTGGACCTCCGAAGCCGAAATGCGGGAGATCCTTGATCGTTCGGACATCCTCCTCATGCCCTCGACATCCGAGGGCAACCCGGTCGCCGTGATCGAGGCGCTCCAGCGTGGGGTCGCGATCCTTGGCAGCGACATCGGCGGGCTTTCCGACCTCATCGAGGACGGCGACAACGGGTTCGCAGTCGCGATCGCATCGCCTGGCGCATTCCAAGAAAAGCTTGCCCGCCTCGCCTCCGATCCCGATCTCCTCGCGCGCATGAAATCGCGCAGCCTTGAAATGGCGAAGCGGTTCGACCTCGAACTCATTGCCGATGAGTTTGAGGAGTTGCTCGGCGACGCTATCCGGCGGACGCGATAGCCGCCTTCAGGATTTTTTCCTGCGCCGCCCGCATGCGAGCGGCGTCGGCCGGGGCGATGTCATCGTGCCCGGCGAGGTGCAGAAGCCCGTGGATGCAATAAAGCGCGAGTTCCTCGTCCAAAGAGTGCCCGAATTCCGACGCTCGCGCCGCCGCTACCGGTGCGCACACAATGATCTCGCCGCAAGGAAACGTGAGCACATCGGTCGCCCCGCGCACCCCGAGAAATTCGCGGTGAAGCCGCGCCATCGCCCGCGCGCCAACAACCGAACACTCGACCCGTCCGAGCAAATGCAGGCCGCCGCCGAGCCTGCGCGACACCTTCAAGCAAGCGGGCCATCCCGCCCGCACAATCGCCATAAGCCGCCCGAGATCAAACCTGCCCGCCCGCTGCCGGTCAAAAATCTCCACCGCATCAAACCGGGGGTCAGTGTGGAATGGCATCTGCCGCAAGGTGGTTTTGGGATGGTTTTTGCGTCGCGAAATCACTGTGGTTTCCAGACTTTCCAAGATCCGTTTCCGGGTGATCTCGCGCATCACACCAATGACATTATCCAGCACCCGGTGGTTGGCAATGGCCAGCTTCATCTTTTCGGCTGCTC
>DYRS01000297.1 GCA_020718585.1 Chthoniobacter flavus | reverse complement strand
CAGGAGGGACTTGAACCCCCAACACCCGGTTTTGGAGACCGGTGCTCTACCAATTGAGCTACTGACCTTCGGAATTTCCGGTGGACGGGCTAGTCGAGAATGTCGCTGACGCGGCCGGCACCGACCGTGCGTCCGCCCTCGCGGATCGCGAAGCGGATCGTCTTTTCCATGGCGATCGGGGTGATGAGCTCGACCTCGATCGCGACGTTGTCGCCGGGCATGACCATCTCCACGCCCTCGGGCAGCTTCACATCTCCGGTCACGTCGGTCGTGCGGAAATAGAACTGCGGACGGTAGTTCGTGAAGAACGGGGTGTGGCGTCCGCCTTCGTCCTTGCTGAGGACATAGACCTCGGCCTTGAACTTCCTGTGCGGCTTGATCGAGCCGGGCTTGGCGATGACCTGGCCGCGCTCGATCTCTTCCTTCTTGGTGCCGCGCAGGAGCACGCCCACGTTGTCGCCCGCCTCGGCACTGTCGAGAAGCTTGCGGAACATTTCGATGTCGGTGACGGTCGTCTTCTTCGTGTCGCGAAGTCCGACGATCTCGACCTCCTCCATCTTTTTGAGGATCCCGCGCTCGACGCGGCCGGTGGCCACCGTCCCGCGACCTTCAATATTGAACACGTCCTCGACCGGCATCAGGAACGGCATGTCCTTCGGACGCTCCGGCTGCGGGATGTATTCGTCCACCGCATCCATGAGCGCATTGATCGCCTTCTCGCCGTCGGCGTCGCCTTCGAGTGCCTTGAGCGCGCTGCCCTTGACGATCGGGATCGTGTCGCCCGGGAATTCGTATTTGCTGAGGAGTTCGCGGATCTCCATCTCGACGAGCTCGAGGAGATCGGGATCGTCAACCATGTCGGCCTTGTTCATGAAGACGACAATCGAGGGCACGCCGACCTGGCGGGCGAGCAGGATGTGCTCGCGGGTCTGGGGCATCGGGCCGTCGGCCGCGCTCACCACGAGAATCGCACCGTCCATCTGCGCCGCGCCGGTGATCATGTTCTTGACATAGTCAGCGTGCCCGGGGCAGTCCACATGTGCGTAGTGGCGCTTGTCGGTCTCGTATTCAACGTGGGCCGTGTTGATCGTGATCCCGCGCTCTTTTTCCTCGGGCGCGGCGTCAATATCGGCATACTTTTTCGCGGTCGCCTTGCCGGATTTTGCGAGGACGGTCGTGATCGCTGCGGTCAGGGTCGTCTTGCCATGGTCCACGTGGCCGATGGTGCCGATGTTGCAGTGCGGTTTGTTTCTCTGGAACTGTTCTTTAGCCATTTTGAGTTTTTGTTTGTTGAGTGTTTGCGACCGATATTCGTGGAGCCCATGACCGGGATCGAACCGGTGACCTCGTCCTTACCAAGGACGTGCTCTACCGACTGAGCTACATGGGCATCTGTTGGCCGAAGCCGTGGGTTGTGAACATCGAGTGGCGGATTATTTTTTCGCCGGAAAAAAAGGGAGGACACGTTTTGCCGCATTTCGCACAAACGAAAGCGGGTGACATATCTCCCTTCAGACCGGACAGGAGGGAGAGACTACGCGCCGCGCCGCGCGTGTCAAAAACAAAAATCTGCCGTGTTCGTGCTCG
>DYRS01000105.1 GCA_020718585.1 Chthoniobacter flavus | reverse complement strand
TTAAGTTCGGGTCCGGGCGACTCCTGGACTTTCACAATCTCTTGCGTGCACACCTGTGAATAAACCTCTGATCCACCCTCCGACCCCAAATGGGGGTGCAGGCCTTTCACAAGTTGTTCACATCGCTGGAATGAGAGTGGCCAAAGCAGGATATGAATAACATCATATAATGTATGTAGTGTATAATTAAATCACCCAGCACCTCATTACGGAGCGCGACGCGCTCAAGTTTGACGGCTAAAACTTCAGGAGGCTTGGAAGGATGGCGATGAGGGCATCGCTGAGTGCGGCTTGGGCGGTTCGGGCGTTGCGGACAAGCCGGGCGAATTCGGGAGTTTTGGCGGGATGTCGGAAAAGAAACCGGAATATGGCGGCGGAATCGGCGCGGCCGGATTCGGGATCCATGAGGAGATGTGCTGGCACTGGAAGGTCTTGTTCCATGGGATCGGCGATGCAGCGGATTGAGACCATGGGCACGCGGAAATCTGTGCAGATGGCGTGGAGATGGGCGGATTCCAAATCGACGGCGAGCGCGCCGGATTCCTGGCCCAGCCTAGATTTTTGCGCTGCGGATTCGGCGATTTCATCGGAAGTGATGATCCGGGCGACGCGGACGCCGTCGGGCACCGGCAAGCGCCTGGCGATGTCTGGATCAGTAAAATTTTCTCCGATGAGCACGGTTCCGGCCGGGACATCCGGCTGGAGAGCACCGGAAAATCCGGCTGAGACGACGACCTGCGGCCGGTCTTTTTGGACAAGTTTTTCGAATGTGGCCGCCGCGTGTTTGCCCATGACGCCGAGCGTCCAGGTGGAGACGAGCAATTGTCGCTGGGCACGGGCCAGAAAGCCCGCGCTTTCATATTCGATGGCAAAAACGATGGCGATCATGGCATGGGGATCATCACTTCATAGAGCCCGTTCGCGTGTTCCCGCGACTCGGGGGAAGGCGCGAAGTCGCCGAAGGCGTCGCGTTCGAAGCGGGTGCTCCGGGCGGATGGAACCTGAACGATGAGGCGGGTCCCCTCCCCTGTTCCGGGACAGGTCAGGACGTTTCCGCCGACTGCGGCTGCGGCGGATTCTACTCTTTTTTGAATTGCGGAGGGGTCGCCGGCCGAGCGCGGGAAGACAATGCGGGCACCCGTGAGGTCTGCGGTCGTCGGGGCGGGCATACATTTTTCGGCGGCCAGTTCCAGCGATGCCCGGAGCTCGGGCGATTCGGGAGCGGGCGATTTTGCCGACATCTGGCGGAATCCAAAAACGAATAAAGCAATCGGCAGTGCCAGCGCAGCGAAGACCACGGCAAGCATCTGAAAAACGCGGGGGTTTAATCGAAATCGGCCACTCATGTGCTGGGAAAAGCATGGACGACGGGAATGCGTTTCGCAAGGACGGATGCCGTGTTCATTGCGCGTTCCCTGCCCAATTCGCATGGCAATAGCAGACCCCGGGCACGGTTTTTCTGACACTTGACTGTGCCCGCGTTGTAGCCGCGAGATCCGGCGGTGAGTTTTTCTGTCGGTGAGTTTTTCTTGCGTTTGCCCGGCGCTCGCCAAGGGCTTGCCTGCCTGCCGGTGATCGGGTAGGAAGGAAATATGATATTCAAACTTGGACAAAAAATTTTATTCCAAGGCGACAGCATCACCGATGCAGGGCGGGTTTGCGACGACCCGGCCGGCCTGGGTGTCGGCTACGCGATGATGGCGGCTTCCCGGCTTCAGGCACTGCGTCCGGAGCTCGGCCTCACGTTTTTGAATCGGGGGATTTCTGGCAACCGGGCGGTTGATCTGGCCGCGCGCTGGCGGGAGGATTGTCTTGATCTCAAGCCGGACTGGGTCTCGATCCTGATCGGGGTCAACGACTGCTGGCGGCGGTACGACTGCGGGGATGCGACCACGGCGGAGGATTTTGAACGGCACTACCGGGAGATCCTCGAAAGTTCTCGGGCCCGGGGGATCGGGATCATTGTCTGCGAGCCGTTTGTTCTTCCCTGTCCGCCGGACCGCGAAGCCTGGCGGGAGGATCTCGATCCCAAAATCCATGTCGCGCGGAAACTGGCCCGCGAATTCGCCTCGCTGCTTGTTCCCTTCGACGGGATTTTTGCAGCGCGCTCGGTGGTGCGGCCGCCGGATTTCTGGGCTGCGGACGGGGTTCATCCGAGCGCGGCGGGGCATGCGCTGATGGCTGACGCATGGATCGCCGCAGCGGCTTCCGGCGAGGCGGCTGCGAAATGAGGCGTTTTGTTCTGGCTGCGCTGGCAGTGCCGCTGCTGCAGGCGGCCGATCCGCAGCCCGCCCGCCTTCGCGACGAGATCAACGCGCTCGAGCCCGCGCAGGTTGACAAGGCGCTCGAGGCGATCCGCACGAATTTCCTTTCCCCGCAGTCGCTCGACGAGCAGTCGAAGCAAAAGGCGCTGCTTGAGGGGCTCGTCCGACGGCTTGCGCCCGGCGTGGATGTCGTCGGCACCGAGATGCCAGCGGTCGTGCCGGAGCCGTTCCTCTCGGAGATCCTCGATGATCGCGACGGATACCTCCGCCCCGGGAAGCTCGACGCTGGCACGCTCGCCCAGCTCGACACTTCGCTGGCCAGCTTCTCGGAAAAAAAGCTGCCCGCCGTGATCCTTGACCTGCGTGCGGTTTCGGGCGGAAGCGACTTCGATGCGGCGGCCGATTTTGCCCGCCGGTTCTGTCCGAACGGAAAGATGCTTTTCACGGTTCAAAAGCCGAGCGCGCGGCAGGAGCGGATCCTTACATCGAACCAGGCACCGGCCTTCGGCGGGATTCTTGTCGTCCTGGCCGATTCCGGCACGTCCGGCGCGGCCGAGGCACTGGCGGCGACCCTGCGGCTCAATGCCCGCGCGATGATCGTCGGCGGGGATACGGCGGGCAAAGCGGTCGAGTTTGCAGACATCCCGCTCGACGGTGGCAAGTCCCTTCGCGTGGCGGTCGCGCGCGTTGTTCTTCCGGATGGTGCTCCGATCTTTCCCGCCGGCTTGAAGCCGGATCTTTCGGTCGCGCTGCCGCCCGCCGAGCTCGCGGAAATCTTTGCGGCGAGCCGCAAGGAAGGGGTTGGTCGGTTTGTCTTCGGAGCATCGCGTCCGCGCATGAGCGAGGCCGCGCTCCTCGCCAACACCAACCCCGAGATCGAATCCACAAAGCCGCCCGCGCCCGCCGCGCTCTGCGACACCGTCCTCCAGCGGGCGGTGGACCTCGTCACGGCGATCTCGTTCCACAACCGCCAGCGGTAATCCGGGGATGCGCGTTTTTCTCCGCGTCCTGCCGTATGTCCGTCGCTACCCGGCGCTTGCCGCGGCGACCCTTGGCTGCGCGGTGCTCAGCACGCTCATGGTTGTCATTTTCCCTGCGGTGACGCGCAGGATTGTTGACGACGTGATCCGGGGCGGTCGGCCGGAGCTCCTGGTCCCGCTGCTGGCGGTCGGCCTTGGCGCGTTCTTTTTCCAGGAACTCCTCGACTGCCTGCGAATCGTCTTCAACAACCACTTCGAGCAAAAGGTGATCCGCGACCTTCGTGACGAGCTCTACGGTCACATCCAGAAGCTTCCGCTCCCGTGGTTTGACAGCCGGGCGACCGGGGACATCATGACCCGGCTGATAGAGGATGTGACGAGCGTCGAGCGGGTGCTCATTGACGGGATCGAGCTCGGCACGGTGGCGGTGCTGCAGATCCTGGTTGTGAGCGGGCTCATGTTCGCCTACAGCCCGCCGCTGGCCGCCGCCGCGCTCGCCCCGATTCCGCTTCTGGCCGCCGGCGCGTTCGCCTACACGCTGACCGCGCGCTCGCGCTACAAGCTCCAGCGGAAATCCGTCTCCGCGCTCAACTCGATCCTGCACGACAACATCGCGGGGATCCGGCAGATCAAAACCTACACCGGCGAGGTGCGCGAGCAGGCGAGGTTCGACGCGGCGAGCAACGCGGTGCGCATGGCGACGCTCGTCGTGATGCGCGCGTGGGCGATCTACTCGCCGGGCATGGCGTTTGTCGGCTCGTGCGGGATGCTTCTCATCGCGGGATTTGGTGCCCGTGAGGTGCTCGGCGGCCGGATCGATGTCGGCGTGCTCGTGGCGTTCTTCGTTCTTGCGCGCTTCCTCTACGAGCCGGTCGGCAGGCTCCACCACCTGAACCAGATTTTTCAGGCCGGACGCGCGGCCGGCGACCGGGTATTCGAGATCATGGACGCCCCCACCGAGGAGCCGGATGCGCCCGGGCTTGTGGCCAAGCCGGTCGCCGGAGCCGTCGAATACCGCGACGTCTCGTTCTCGTATTCGGCCGACATCCCGGTGCTCGCCGGCGTGAGCCTTGCGGCCCGTGCTGGCGAGACCGTCGCGCTCGTCGGCCCGACCGGTGCCGGAAAATCCACCCTCGTCAACCTCCTCGTCCGGTTCTACGAACTCACCGGCGGCGGGATCCTCATTGATGGCGTGCCGCTCCGCGAAATCCCCCGCAGGCATCTGCGGGAAAATATCGCGGTCGTCACCCAGGAGAGCTTCCTTTTCAACGGCACGACGGCGGAGAACCTGCGGGTCGGCAAACCGGATGCGACGGACGACGAGATGTGGCGTGCGCTCGAGGCGGCGAATGCGTCGGACTTCGTGCGGCGGCTCCCGGCCGGGCTGCACTCGCCGGTCGGCGAGCGCGGGATCCGGCTCAGCGTCGGAGAAAAGCAGCGGGTCTCGATCGCTCGCGCCCTGCTGAAAAACCCGCCGATCCTGATCCTCGACGAGGCGACCGCCAGTGTGGACACCGCCACCGAGGCGCTCATCCAGCAGGCGCTCGACCGGCTGATGGAACACCGCACAAGCTTCGTCATCGCCCACCGGCTATCAACCGTGCGCCACGCAACCCAAATCCTTGTGCTCGAGCGCGGACGCATCGTCGAGCGCGGAACCCACGACGAACTCGCCGCGCGCGGCGGGCTCTACGCAAAGCTCTGCAAAAGCAGCTTCATCCTCCATCCGGAGGGCGGAGGTGCGCCATGACCTGGGGGATGCGGGTTTTCTCGACAGTTTATCCCGATAGATTGGGATAAACTGTTACGCAAAACTTCTCTCTTTCTAAAGGGCGCATCTTCACTGAACTCCTGTGGCGACAGGGCCAGAAAGATATTCCGTTCGCACGTCCGGTGTGCGACAAACTCTCCGCATGGATAACGCGTGCGGGTTTGGATATTGTTTCGGGGTGGTTCTGGCCGGGCTGGCGGCGGCTGCGGTCCTCACGAGGGCGTGCTTTGCGGCGACGGAACGAATAGCGCGCGCGCCGCTGCTGGACATTTTTGTGAGTCTTTTTACATGGGTTCCCTGGGCTGTCGGCGGGTGGCTCGGCGGGTGGCCGGGCGTGGCGGCATCGGTGCTCGCGCAGGTTGTTTTCCTCCACGTCTTCTGCCTTGTGCATCGCGCGATCCGGGGAAAGAAAGGCAGGACGCTAACCGACGCACAGGCCAGGCTGCTCGGGCCGGTGCGCAACCAAGTTTGCCTGCTGATGCAGACCCCGGCGGTGCTGGTTTTTGCGCAGGTGAGGCTGGCGACGATCTTCCTGTATCCACCGGTGGCATGGCTGGGCAAGCTGCCGACCTACCGGGCGTCGGAATGGGTGAATCTGTCGCGCCATAAATACGACGGGCTCATCGGCTACGACCTCCTTTGGTGCTGGTATTGCGACTGGATGACCGGAGTCTGGGCACTCGGCAGCGAGATGCTCCGCAACATCGAATCGTTCTGGTGTCCGATCCGCTTCCGCAGCGACACGAAGAACCGGAATATCGCCACGGACTTTCCAGACGTTGCCCGCTGGGCACCGGCCGACGGGACGATGGAGGATGCGGTTCGCGCGTTCGAGGCGCAATACGACGGGACGCGCAAAAATAGCTGGTGGGGGCATCCTGACCGAGGGGATGTTCTTCCAAAACAGTGATCTTCCGACGTGCCGAGCCCGGGCCAGAATACCGCGCGCTCCGGCTTGTCAGCGAAGGCGGTCGCTGGGAGCTCGGTCTGAGCCCGTATCGGAACGGCACCCGCATCCGCATGGGCGCGGCCGGACGTCCGCCCTCGGTCATTGACTTCTGCCTCGGCCACAACACACGACTCTGCGCACCGGTGTTGCTCGCGGTCGTCGAGCGTCTGAAGGCGATCCCGGAATCGGCCTGCTCGGTCGAGATCGACGCCGAATTCCCGTGGGCTGGGACCCGGCCCGACATCACGTCCCACCTCACGGCACTCCTCGGACCTCGTCACCTCCAAGGACCCTTCCGCATGGAAGATTTAGAAAAAACCAGTCCTATATTGTAGGATTTTTCACTCGAGTTTTTTGATCCGCAGGGCGAGACCTTTGACGAGGGCGCAGGCAACTTTTCCCCGGGCGCGGCAGATAATCCGGTCGAAGGTCTGACGCGAGATGCCCATACGCTTGGCTGCATCCACATGATAGAGATCTTCGCAATCCGCGAGGCGAAGGGATTCCAACTCATCGGCGGCGAGGAGGACTTCCTCGAGGTCGCGCAGAGGGATTCCCGCCGGTTTGAAATACGTCGCTCGGGGCGAATGGGAAATATTTCTCGGGCAGGTTGGGCGTGGCATGGGAAATCTATTTGACAGGCGGCATTATGAGCGTATGCTCTTTTCTCATGTTTGTCAAAGATCACTCGAACCAGAGAGAAGGAACAATGAAAATCGCCATCCCGATGGCGGGAGGGAAATTTTCCGAGCATTTTGGAGGGGCGAGGGAATTTCTGCTTTTCGAGGCGGACCGCAAGACGGGTTTGCCTGGTGCGGGAGAGCTCTTCCCCGCGCCGGAGCACAAGCCGGGGTCGCTGCCGGAGTGGCTCGCCGCGCAAAAGACGGATGCCGTCATCGCCTCTGCCATCGGCGAACGGGCGCTGCTCATGCTTGCGGATGCCGGGATTGAAACCTATCTCTCCGGCGGAGAGGCGGATCCTTCCAAGCTAGCTGCGGCCTGCCTGCTGGGAGAATTACCATGTGCAAGCAGGGAAAATTCCCGCTGCAATGGCGCTCACCATGAGCACGATGGACACGACTGCGGCCACCACCACTGAAAAAGACGCTTTGGAAGAACTCCACCGCGATTGTTTCGCCTGCGGGGTTTGCAATCACAGCGGGCTGAACTTGCATTTTGATGTCGGGGAGGACGGGGTCGCCACAGCGGCGTGGCAACCCTCTGACGCGTTCCGGAGCTACCCTGATCGCGTGCATGGCGGCGTGATCGCCACACTCCTTGACAGCGCGATCGTCCATGCGCTCTTCGCGAGAGGCGTGGCCGGAGTGACCGCCGAACTCACGATCCGCTACTTGCACAGCGTGAATGTCACCGACCCGGTTGATGTGACCGGGTGGGTCGAGTCGAACCGGCACGGTGTCTTCCTCTGTTGCGCAGAGGTTCATCAGGCGGGCTTGCTTGCCGTGCGGACCTCTGCGAAATTCATGACGATGCCGGATGCGTCGCCTCCGCATTCATCAGCCTAACTTCCCCGGCGGAAGGCCTGAAAGGCCGATATAAACACAGGAGTCCCGGATTTTTTCGGGCTACATGAGCTTCGGCGGGAAAGGCGGCCCACTTGGGAGGGGCGGCGAAGAGGGACGGGAGCTTGAGTTTTGCGAGAAGAGCGTTGAGGTGAGCTGGCACTTTGGTGAAACGGGCAAGGAAACGGGAGAGGACGGAGCGGAATAGGTTGGCCATTGACGGCCTGA
>DYRS01000296.1 GCA_020718585.1 Chthoniobacter flavus | reverse complement strand
CCGGGAGACGCTGCGGTTTTTTGTCGCTCTCATTTCCGACTCGATCGATGCGTTATGCGCGAAGCTGCGGAACATGGAGCGGATCCGGTCCGTTGATTCGCGCGTGGCGGAATCGGTCTGTGGCTACCATCTCGAAGGACCCTGGCTTTCGCCCGAGGCCGGGTATCGCGGCGCGCACGATCCGCAGTTCATGGGGCCTCCACTTTCTGCGGATTTTGACAAACTCCAGCGGGCGGCGGGCGGCAACATCCGCCTGATCACCCTTGCTCCCGAGTGGCGGGGAAGTGCGGAATTCATCCGTGAAGTGACCGGGCGCGGAGTGGAGGTCTCGATCGGGCACAGCAACGCGTCGGCTGCCGACATCGAGGCCGCAATCCAAGCGGGGGCGCGGTTCTGCACGCACCTCGGAAACGGAGTGCCGGCGCTATTGCCCCGGCACGACAATGTGATGCAACGCCTGCTTTCCCGCGATGAGCTCACCGCATTCTTGATCCCCGACGGAATGCATCTCCCGCCGGGTGTGCTGAAAAATTTCTTCCGGGCCAAACCTCCGGGCAGAGCCCTTTTCACCACGGACTGCATGGCGGCTGCGGATGCGCCGACCGGACGCTACCGCCTCGCGCATCTCGAACTGGAAGTCGGAGAGGACCGGATGGTCCGCATGCCCGGCAGCATGCAGTTCGCAGGTTCCGCTCTGACTCCGCCCGAAGGAGTGGACAATGTCTGTGCATGGCTCGGCATTCCAACCGATGCGGCACGGGCCCTTTTTTCGACCGTCACGGCGAACGCATTCGGCATTCAACTCCCCCCGCTCGACCAACATGAAACAACTGAACATTGACCGCTTGAACCTCGAAATCCACCCCGACCGTTCGACCATGGGAGCGGCTGCTGCGAGCCGGGCGGCCAACCTCTTGCGCGAAGCCATCAAAAGAAATGACGCGGCCCGGATCATCGTTGCCAGCGCCCCATCGCAGGACGAGTGCATCGGCGGGCTGGCTGTGGCGGAGGGGATTGACTGGGCCAAAGTGACGGTTTTCCACATGGACGAATATGTCGGTCTGCCTTCCGGGCATCCCGCGACATTTCGCTCCTATCAACAGAGGCATTTGCTGGCAAAGGTTCGTCCGGCGGCTTTCCACGGCATCCGGGGCGAATCGGATGACCCGCAGGCGGAGTGTATCCGCTATGCGAAGCTTCTGGCAGAAGCCCCGCTCGATCTCGTCTGCATGGGCATCGGCGAAAACGGCCACATCGCATTCAACGATCCCCCGGTCGCCAATTTTCAAGATCCTCTGGCGGTTAAAATCGTCGATCTCGACGCAGCCTGTCGGCAGCAGCAAGTCAACGACCGGTGTTTCCCGGACTTCGATTCCGTTCCGGGGCAGGCCATCACGCTCACCTGTCCGACCCTCCTGTCGGCGTGCGCGATTGTCTGTGTCGTGCCCGGCCCGCGCAAGGCAGCCGCGATTCATGATGCCGTGCGTGGGCCGGTTTCCACCGCATGCCCGGCCAGCATCCTGCGCCTGCACCCCGACGTCACCCTTTACCTTGATGCGGCTGCGGCCTCCCTCTTATGAACGCCCCTGTCCGAATTGCGAT
>DYRS01000295.1 GCA_020718585.1 Chthoniobacter flavus | reverse complement strand
TGGCATCAGCGGCGAGCGTAGCGAGATGGAATGAGAAGGCCGGTCTCCCGCCGCAGTCTGAAAATCAGCTGCAAAGAAGACGGGCTCGAGGCCCAGAAGGGAGACCGGCCATGAAGAAGCGTAGCACCGAGGAGACGAGGAGGACACGGGAGACGAAGGGGGCGGGAGGGATCAAGGGTGCGGATTCGTCGTCGTCGGGATTCTCGAGGAGCCTGACGATCGGTCTGGACCTCGGGGATCGGATGAGCCAGATCTGCGTGCTGGATTCGATGGGCGAGATCGTCGAGGAGACGCGGGTGGCCACGACGGAGAACGGGTTGACGCGGATCTGCGACGTGAAGCGCCTCGGGAAGTGCCGTATCGCGATGGAAGTCGGGACGCACTCGCCGTGGGTGAGCCGGTTGCTGAAAGAGCTGGGGCACGAGGTGCTCGTGGCCAACTCGCGCAAGCTGCGGTTCATCTACCAGAACCGCGGCAAGACGGACCGGGTGGACGCGCGGTCGCTGGCGCGGGTGGCGCGGATGGATCCGGCGTTGCTGTCGCCGGTGAAGCATCGCGACGAGGAGGTCGCGCAGGACCTGGCTGTGCTGCGGGCGAGGGACCTACTGGTGCGGACACGGGTGAAGCTGATCGGGCACGCCCGAGGGGCGGTCAAGTCGGCTGGTCATCGGCTGAAGGCGAGCTCGACGAGGAGCTTCACAGCCGAGACGGAATCGATGCTGCCGGAGGAGCTGAAGGAGACGCTGGGCGCGGTCTTCTCGGCGATCGACGCCCTCTCGGAGCAGATCCGGGCCCTGAACCAGAGGGTGCGCGAGATGGCGAAGACGAAGTACCCCGAGACGGGCTTGCTGCGGCAGGTGGCGGGAGTGGGGTACATCCTGTCGCTGGCCTACGTCCTGACGCTGGAGACGCCGGACCGGTTCGAGAAGAGCCGGATGGTGGGCCCGTACCTCGGGTTGGTCCCGGCCCGACGACAGAGCGGGGACAGCGACCCGCAGCTGAGGATCACGAAGGAGGGAGATGGCTTCATGCGCTGCCTGCTGGTGCAGGGATCGCAGTACATCCTCGGACCATTCGGACCGGACTGCGACCTGCGCCGGTTCGGGCTGGCGCTGGAGGGTCGGGGCGGCAAGTACGCCAAGAAGCGGGCGGTCATCGCGGTGGCGCGCAAGCTGGCGGTGCTGCTGCACAAGCTGTGGCGGTCTGGGGAGGTCTACGAAGCGGATCGACGCCTGGCGCTCCTGCCCGAGCCGGCGAAGGCATAGGAGGGGCACGACGAAAGCTTTCTTAGAAGGAAGGGAAACGGATATCAGGCACCGTCGGGACTAGCGAGACGAATCGGAATGCCCACGGAACGGATCGACGCCCTGTCTGGGCGACTGCGAAGCGGACTCGGGTCCGGAGAGCCATCCGGTCTCTCCAGGAAAACCGATAGCGAGATGGCAGCGCCCATTCAGTTCGGACCCCCTCATGCACCTGGACCGTCGCGAAACGGCTCCCAGAGTGCGAATGGAAGCATGGCGATCGAACCGGGTCCACCGGGAGAGAACACCCCTCGTCTCACTTGACACGACCGGGCCTTCTCATGGAAGTCCGCTGCATGC
>DYRS01000294.1 GCA_020718585.1 Chthoniobacter flavus | reverse complement strand
GTCGCTCGATGAAGGCGATGGAGCCGTGGCGCCCGACGGCGCCGAAGCGGGCCTTCACACCGTGCCGTGACACCGTCTCCTGGAACGGGTGTGGTTCTCATACTGGTCACGCCAAAGCCCGGACCGCCTGGCGCAGCGGGCGTAGTGTGAGTTCAACCGCTGGTCCCCACCTGTCACTGAGGGCCAGTGCTCGCAACTGGACGATGTGCTGGCCCGTCTCTTCCTTCCATCGAGAGCCGCAGCGCTTGAGGCGCACCTCAAAGAGGCTCTTGCAGGTCGCTTCGACGTTGCCGCTGCCCAGCGCCAGCCCGAGCCGTCGAGCTTGCGCGTAGTTCATCCGATCGGCATCCTGGCTATGGGTCCTGAGATAGGTGATCGCTGCGTGGACGGGTCGCTCCTCACCAACCAGGGCCTCGTCCTTGCCCGCCGCAAGCAGCTCCTCGAGGATCTCCGTCGCGGCCTTCTCCCGGTTGAGGAGGTTCATCTTCCAGCGACGTAGTCTTGCTTCCGCGGCTTCCTCCCCGTCGAGGACCCGAGCGGCCGCTGCCAGCTTCTCGGTGAGATGGTACAGGTCCACCAGGCGATAGATCTGCCCGTCGAACCGCTCCGCGGTGAACCCCGCTTCAAGCAGGTTCCACATCTCGGGGGCACCGTCGCAGATCAGTTCGAGCTTCAGATCCGGCCTCTTGCTCACCAGTGTCGCCACGTCGCAGACCAGCCGGTCCCGCATCCCGGTCACGTCCCCCTTGGGCATGCTCCCGTAGCGGATCGTGTGGAGCGTTTCGCCCTTCTCATCCTGCAAGCTCAGAGTCCCGCAGTAGGCCATCCGGAAGTTCCTCTCGACCGGCTTCTTCGGCGCCCCCTTCTTCGGGCGGCCCACGGGCCGGGGCAGGGGCTCTTCCATCGGCACGCTCACCCGGTCCAGGGAGACGCTGATCGACCGCGCTTCCTCCGGGATCTCGTAGGCGTCGATCAAGGCATCCTCGATATCCTGGTGGTCTGCCACAGCCAGCGCCCCGACAACGTGCGCGACTCGCTCGAAGCTCGAACGGCTGTACGGCAGGCGGCCGATCTCCCCGGCTCCCGCTTCTGCTTCCCGAGAGGTTACCTGCTGTACTCCGTGAGCCATCGCCCGTGCCGTCCGCGGAAGCCATCCGTCGCCGACCACCCCGGCCCGCAGGCTCACTGCGTCCACCACCCGTGCCCCAGGCTGCCCCCCGCGCTGCCCCGACTGGCGGTAGAGAGACCGCTCCACCGACACCGACCCAGCCAGCGTGTGGTACGGCGCCTCACACCGCCCAACCCGCGTGTACCGCAGACCCCCGATCACGACCGCCGGGACGTCTATGTCGAGCGCCTCGAGAATCGCCTTGTGGGCAGCACGCTCGATCCCGCCCGTCTGGTCCGAGATCTCCCCCTCCACCTTCGCGTAATCGACCGCCTTCCCTCCTCCTGTGCGGCCGAGCGTCGCCTGCATCTCGGCCAGGGCCGCTGCCATGGCCTCCCCGACCCCCCTGAGTTCCTCCGGCACCTCGATCACCAGCTTGGCCATATGACCGCCTCCCGTCAGGGCCTGTTCCCTCAGGCTCTTCTACCAAATCGGA
>DYRS01000104.1 GCA_020718585.1 Chthoniobacter flavus | reverse complement strand
CTCACGGCGACCATAATGGGCGGCCAAAATTCAGAGATCGTAATGATTGGGGGGACACCCCCGGAGCGTCGCGAGTTGTGTGTCGCGAGTGGTGTTGAAACTTCAGGGAAACTGTGGGACGTTTGCCAGCTCTGTCGTATGAACAAACCGCGTTTGAGTTTTTGGGCCGTCTGGAACATGAGCTTCGGATTTTTCGGAATCCAGTTCGGCTGGGGGCTCCAGATGGCGAACATGTCGTCCATCTACGAGATGCTGGGTGCGAGCGAGTCCTCGCTCCCGTTTCTCTGGCTGGCTGCTCCGATCACCGGCCTGATCGTGCAGCCGATCATCGGCTACATGAGCGACCGGACATGGGGAAGGCTCGGCCGGAGAAGGCCGTATTTTCTTGTGGGCGCGGTCTGCGCGAGCATCGCGCTCATCGCGATGCCCAACTCGTCGGCGCTCTGGATGGCGGCCGGCCTGCTCTGGGTGCTCGACACCTCGGTCAACATCAGCATGGAGCCGTTCCGGGCGTTTGTCGGCGACCTGCTGCCCGAGGACCAGCGCAAGAGCGGGTTCGCCATGCAGAGCCTGCTCATCGGCTTCGGCGCGGTTCTGTCGTCCGCCCTGCCGTTCATCCTCACCAATGCATTCGGAGTTGGCAAAGAGGCCACGGTGGACAGCCCGATCCCCCCCTCGGTGACGATTGCGTTTTACATCGGCGCGGGAGTTTTCATCTCCGCCGTGCTCTACACGATCTTCACCACCAAGGAATATCCGCCGGAAAATGTGGAGGAATTCCTTGCCATGAAACGCGAATCCGCCGGCATGGGGCGCGCGTTCTCGGAGATTTTTCAAGGCATCACGTCCATGCCGAAGGCGATGCGCCAGCTCGCCCTCGTTCAGTTTTTTACCTGGCTTGGGCTTTTTTGCATGTGGATTTTCTTTGTCCCGGCGGTTGGAAAGGGGATTTTTGGCGGCCGTCCGCTCGGCGTGGACGACGCGGTCAAAACCCGGCTCGTGTCGGCGGAGGGGGCACCTTGGATGGCTTCGGCTGTCTCGGTGGCGAAATTATACGAGGGGAAAAAGGAAGACCTCGAGAAGCAGGCCGCCCTCGCCCGGGCAGATGCTCCATGGTATCGATCGCTGCTTCAGATGCTCGGACTCAGCCCGGCAGCTCCCGACGCCGGATCGCAGATCTCCACGACGGAGCTCGCCGCACTGATCGGAGCCGGGGTCGCCGCGCCGGTGGCAGCCACCGAGAAGGAATCCAGGAGCCCGCTCGTGCTCGCATTCGCCGCCCGGCTTCAGGAAAATTCCGTTGCGGCACCCAGCGCGCCGGGGATCATGGCGGCTGCCGACAAGCTCCAGGGCGATCTTGCGGCGGGCCGAAAATACCAGGAGGGCAGCGCGTGGGGCGGCGTCTGTTTCTCGATGTATAACCTTGTGGCATTCGGGTTCGCGTTCCTCCTGCTCGCGGTCTCCCGGTTTCTCGGAGCCAAGCAAATCCACATCTTCTGTCTCCTGTGCGGCTCGGCCGGCCTCATCTCGGCGATCATCGTCCGCCAGCCGTCCATGCTCCTCCTCTCGATGACCGGAGTCGGGATCGCTTGGGCGTCGATCCTCTCGATGCCCTACGCAATGCTTGCGAATGTGATTCCCGGCAGCAAGATGGGGTTCTTCATGGGCGTCTTCAACTTCTTCATCGTGCTCCCGCAGATCCTCGCCGCCGTCGCCCTCGGACCAGTCGTGGAAAAATTTCTGAGCGGCGACGCGATGAAAGCCGTCCTTCTCGGCGGCGTCTCGATGGCGCTCGCCGCCGTGCTCACGCTCCGCGTCCAATCGGCCGAACACCGGGAAGCGGTGCCTGGAAGCCCAAACTGCCCATGACGATTCCGACAAAAATTCTTCTCGCGCCGCTTGCGGCGGTTTTTCTCGCGGCTTGGCCGTGCTCCGCAGCCGATGACGCGTCGCTTGCCACCGGGAGAAATTTTGCCCCGTTTGTCCTGTTCCTCCAGCCGTCGCTCCAGATGAGTCCGATGCCGGGCTGGATGGAATCCCCCGCCGTGGTGCGCGAGGAGACGGCGACAGTCGAGATCCCGATCCCCGCGCTCTGGGTCTCCCCGACGGCGGAATTCTACGCGCTGACGGTCGTCTTCGACGATTGCGGCGACGGTGGACCCGCCGTCGAATGGCGGACGGCAGATGGCACGACCCGCACGATATCCCAGGGGCTTGGCGAGTCGGGAACCGGGCTCGGAATGAACGCGCGGACGGTCCTGCTCCCGCAGGATCTGACCCAAGAGGGCGGGGTTCTCGTCGTCTCCTACTACGCAAAATTTGAGGGGCTTGTGAGCATGGCCGTGCGCCCCGCGCGGCAGGACCTTCTTGCCGTGCTCGGCGGCGGGAACAACCCGGTGATGGTTGACGAGGCGCTGCGGGTCTTTGAACTGGGCGAGGTGGACGGACGCCGGCCCACGCCCATCGGCGGCGATGTCCGCCGGGGCGCGGTCGTCGAGGCGGAGCTTTCCGCACCGCTCCAGGAGCTCGACGGCGAGCTGGAATTTGTCATCCCGATCGCCGGCACGGTCGAGGGCTCGATCATCCGGATCGATGTCCTCGGGCTCGACCCCGAGGCCCGGCTCGAGGCGCGCGTCAACTCGGTGACCGTCGGAAGCCTCAGCTTTCCGCCGTTCCGCCTCGACGACCCCGCACTCGTCCAAGACCCGCTCGCCCGACTCGTCCTCGCCGGCTGGCGGACCGGGTCCATCTTTGTTCCCGCCCGGTTCTGGCTGTCCGGCGACAACTCGCTCGTGCTCGTCCTCAAGCGCTCGGAAGTCGAGACCGGCGTGCCGGTGTTCATCAAAAATGCCGGGCTTCACCTGCGCTTCGGAACCGGGGTCGATGCCACCCGGCCGGATCTCCCGCTGCCGCCCGCATCCGATGCCGACGCGGCACCGCTCCCGGAAATCGTCACCGCCGTCCCCTGAGCGAATCGCCCCGGCGCATAAAAAAACACGAGCCGCGCGCGCAACTTTTTTCGAGCGACCGTGTTGCATCGTCGTCCCATGAAAACCATGAAATCAAGATGGCTTATCCCGCTGATCGCAGCCTGCGTCCCGATGCTCTTCGCCGAGACATCCGACGACGCGCCACCGCCGCCGGACGGTCCACCACCAGGAGGCACGATGCGCGACAAAATGCGCGATAAGATGGCTTCCAAACTTCCGACCGACCTGCGCGACCGCCTCGAATCGGCGCGGAAAAAAGCGCTCGAAGACACGACCGTCCAAAGCCTGAAAACAAAAGTCGACGCCGCGTCGAACGAGTTCCGCAAGGCGATGCGGGAGGCGATGATGAAAGCAGATCCCACGCTCTTCGAGGAGATCAAGGACAAGATGGGCGATAAATTTCACGGCGGAAAAGGAGGAAAACGCGGCGAACCGCCTGGCTTCGCAAACCTCAGCGACGGCGACCGCAAAAAACTCGCCGCCGCCCGCGAGACAGCCAAAAGCGATCCGACCGTCCAAGCAGCCGAGGAAAAAATCCAAAGTGCCAAGACGCCCGAGGAACGCCGCTCCGCCATGCAGGACGCCCACAAAGCGATGAAGGCCGCACTCCTCAAGGCCGACCCCTCGCTCGCGCCGGTGCTCGAACAACTCAAGCCGCCGCAGGGGCCGCCGCCAGGCGGGCGAGTAGCGGAGTGAGGGAATCTCCTTGCCCCGCGCCATGACCGATGCGAGGATTGGCCGGTGTTCCCCGCACTCGCCGAATTCATCGGCACGGCGTTGCTCATCATCTTGGGCGACGGCGTCGTCGCCAGCGTGCTCCTGAGTCGCAGCAAAGCCCAGAACGGCGGCTGGATCGTCATCACGTCTGGGTGGGCACTCGGAGTTTTTGTCGCGGTTTTTTCCGTCGGGCGAATCAGCGGGGCGCATTTGAATCCGGCGGTCTCCGTGGCGATGGCACTCACGGGGAATTTCCCGTGGGCGTCGGTGCCCGCTTACATTTTCGCGCAGGTTCTCGGAGCGATGGCCGGGGGGGTGGTCGTCTGGCTCGCGTTCCTGCCGCATTGGAAAATCACCGACGACCCGTCTGCGAAGCTCGCCATTTTTTGCACGGCTCCGGCGGTCCGCTGCGCGCCAGCGAACGTGCTCTGCGAAATCATCGGGACGTTCGTCCTGCTCTTCGGAATTTTTTGCATGAAGGGCGCGAGCGGGCAACTGCCCGGCGCGGCGGTGTATCCGATTGATCTCGGCGCGCTCGGGGCACTGCCGGTCGCACTCCTTGTCATGGCGATCGGGCTCTCGCTCGGCGGGCCGACCGGGTATGCGATCAACCCTGCGCGGGATTTCGGACCCCGTCTCGCGCACGCAATCCTCCCGATCGCGGGCAAGGGGCCAAGTGACTGGGGGTATGCGTGGATCCCTGTCGCCGGACCGCTCGTCGGCGGGTCGTTCGCCGCAGCCGCCTACGCAGCACTCGGAAAATTTTAATCCCCCCCCATGAAACACATCCTGACCCTCGACCAAGGCACGACAAGCTCGCGAGCGATCATCTACGACCAGCGGCTGGTGCCGGTCGTGTCCGCGCAGAAAGAATTTCCGCAGTATTTCCCGCAGCCCGGCTGGGTCGAGCACGATGCGAACGAGATTTGGGCATCCGTGCTCGATACCGTCCGCGAGGCGCTCGCCAAGTCCGGCCTCGCCGCTGCGGACATTGCGACAATCGGGATCACGAACCAGCGCGAGACGGTCGTCGTGTGGGATCGGAAGTCCGGCGAACCGGTCCACCGCGCAATCGTCTGGCAGGACCGCCGGACTGGCGACTACATGGGAGCACTGCGGGAGGCAGGCAAGGAGGTGATCGTGCAGCAGCGCACAGGGCTCCTCCTCGATCCATATTTTTCCGCGAGCAAGCTGCATTGGATCCTGCGTCAGATCCCCGACGGGCATGCGCGCGCGACGGCCGGCGAGCTGGCGGCCGGGACGGTTGATAGCTGGATGATTTTCAAGCTCACCGGCGAGCATGTCACCGATGTGAGCAACGCGTGCCGCACGATGCTCATGAACGTGCGCACCGGCAAGTGGGACCCCGAGCTTCTCGCGCTGTTCGACATCCCACGCGCCATTCTGCCGCGCATCGTTCCCAGCAGCGGGCATTTCGGCGTGTGCGACCCCTCGCTGCTCGGCGCGGCGATCCCGGTGACCGGGGCGATCGGCGACCAGCAGGCAGCGCTCTTCGGTCAGCTCTGCACGAAGCCGGGGCTCGTCAAATGCACCTACGGGACCGGATGCTTCCTGCTCACGTTCACCGGGCCCGACGCGATTTCGAGCTCGAACCGCCTGCTCACCTCGGTCGCGTGGAAGATCGGCGATGCCCCGCTGCAATACGCGCTCGAGGGCAGCGTGTTCATGGGCGGCGCCGCGATCCAGTGGCTCCGCGACGGGCTCGGAATCATCAAATCCGCGCCCGAGGTCAACGAGCTTGCCTCCCGCGTCGCTGACAGCGGCGGGGTCATCCTCGTGCCCGCGTTCACCGGCCTCGGCGCACCGTATTGGGATCCCTCCGCGCGCGGATCCCTGCTCGGGCTCTCGCGCGGGACGACCGCCGCGCATATCGCGCGGGCGACGCTCGAAGGGATCTGCTTCCAGGTCGCCGACCTGATCGGCGCGATGGAAAAGGACTCGGGCCGGAAGATCGCGGTCTTGCGGGTTGATGGCGGCGCGTGCGCGAGCAACCTTCTCATGCAGACCCAGGCCGACATCCTCGGGCTCGCGATCGAACGCCCAAAAAACATCGAGAGCACCGCTCTCGGCGCGGCCATGATGGCCGGGCTCGGGGCAGGGATCTGGCCGGATTGTGATTCGCTTGCCGCAACCCGCGAGGTGGATAGAAAATTTGCCCCAACGATCACGATCAAGGACCGCCACGCGCGCACGAAGGTCTGGAAAAAGGCGGTCAAGCGCGCACAAAACTGGGAAACAAAATTATGAAAAGAGAAACGCTGGTCAAGCAGGTCGAGGAAACAAGGCACTGGGACGTCATCATCATCGGGGGGGGGGCGACCGGGCTGGGCGCGGCGGTGGACTCCGCGACGCGCGGCTACAAGACGCTCCTCCTGGAGGCGGATGACTTTTCCAAGGGCACGTCGAGCCGGAGCACGAAGCTCGTCCACGGCGGGGTCCGCTATCTCGAGCAGGGCGACATCCCGCTCGTGCTCGAGGCCCTGCGCGAGCGCGGGCTCATGCACCGAAATGCGCCCCACCTCGTCCATCACCTATCGTTCCTCATCCCCAGCTACCAGTGGTGGGAAGGCCCGTTTTTCGGGATCGGCCTCAAGGTCTATGACGCGCTGGCCGGCCGGCTCAACCTCTCGCCATCGCGCCTCGTCTCGCGCGAGGAGACGATCGCGCGGATCCCAAACATCGAGCAGGACAAACTGCTTGGCGGGGTCGAGTATTTCGACGGCCAATTCGACGACTCCCGGCTCGCGGTCGCGCTCGCCCAAACCGCCGTCCACCACGGCGCCTGCGTGCTCAACTACGCGCGCGTCACCGGGATCACAAAAGAAAACAACCTCATCGACGGCGTCGCGTTCACCGATGTCGAATCCGGACAAAAGTTCGCCGTCAAGGGTCGGGTCGTCATCAACGCAACCGGGATCTTCAGCGATTCGGTCCGACTGATGGACGACCCGAAGGCGGCGCGCGCCGTGCAGCCGAGCCAGGGCGTCCACCTCGTCTTCGACCGCTCGTTCCTTCAGGGCGACTCGGCGATCATGGTCCCGCACACCGACGACGGGCGCGTCCTCTTCGTCATCCCATGGCATGGAAAGGTTCTCGTCGGGACGACTGACACCGCGATGGAGACCCCCGACATCGAGCCTCGGGCGATGAAGGACGAGATCGGGTTCATCCTCCGCAACGCGGCCCGCTACCTCGCCCGCGACCCGAAGGAGGAGGACATCCTCAGCGTCTTCGCAGGCCAGCGCCCGCTCGTGCGCCCGCCGAAAAAGGATGGCGCGGCGACAAAGGCGATCTCGCGCAATCACGAGATCCTAGTCTCCGACTCCGGCCTCGTGACCGTCGTCGGCGGGAAGTGGACGACCTACCGGAAAATGGCACAGGACACGCTCGACCATGCGTCGATGCTCGGCGGGCTCGAGGACCGTCCGTGCGTGACGACGAACCTCCAGATCCACGGCTGGCGGAGCCCGAACGCGCCCGCGCTCCCCGAGGGGATCGCAGTCTATGGCAGCGACGCCGACAAGGTGCAGGTGCTGATGAACGAAGACCCGTCGCTCGCCGACCCGATCCACCCGAAGCTCCCCTACCCGCTCGCCGCGATCGTCTGGGCCGCCCGCCACGAGCAGGCGCGCACGCTCGAAGACATCCTCTCCCGCCGCACGCGCGCGCTCATCCTCGATGCGCGCTCGGCAATCGAGGCCGCACCCGCCGCCGCCGCGCTCCTCGCCCGCGAACTCGGACGCGACAAGGCGTGGGCCGACGCCCAAGTCGCCGCGTTCACGAAGCTCGCCGAAGGATACCTGCGCTGACATTTTTTCGGCACCCGCCCGATCCTACGTCGTTTCAGGCCGGACACCCGATAGAGGCAAAGAGGGACGCTGCTCCCATTTTGTCCGCTTGAGCGGGCATTGGAGTGCGCCGCGTCCTCGCGGGGATTTGGTCTTCTTGTGTGAGTTCGCAAAGGAAAAAAGCAACGATTTCCTCTCTGCAAAAAGCGGTGCGGGGACGCACCGCACTCTGAGGTCCTTCGGACCGAAACTCGCGAAGCACATCTTGCCTCCTTCGGTTGCCCCGGGAGCTCGGGCAGCTTGCCCGCTTTCAGAAGAAGCGGGCGGGGCATCTTCTG
>DYRS01000103.1 GCA_020718585.1 Chthoniobacter flavus | reverse complement strand
GCTTGCCCGCAGCACCCGTTTGGCAGCCTGGGCAGGGATCGTAATGATTGGGGCGCTTCGGTTGCCGAACAATTCCCCTTTCGTTTTCGGTCCGCCCGGTTTTAACTCCCGGCCCATGACTGACCCGGAGGCCTACATCGCGCTGAACATGATCCGCCAGGTCGGGCCGGTGCGGGTGCGTAGGCTGCTGGCGGCGCTCGGTTCTCCTGCGGCGGTCCTGCGGGCGCCGCTCGCCGAGCTCCGGCGGGTCGAGGGGATCGGGTCGGACGTCGCCGCATCGATCCGCGACTGGGAGAGCCAGGCCGACGTGGCGACCGAGCTGCGGCTGGTCCGCGAGTTTGGCGCGCGGGTGGTCACCGTCGGCTGCGCCGACTATCCGGCCCTGCTGCGCGGGATATACGATCCGCCGACCGTGCTCTACGTCTGGGGGGATCTGCAGGACTGCGACCGGCATGCGATCGGGGTCGTGGGGACGCGGAAGCCGAGCCACTATGGAGGCGAGTGCGCGAAGAAGATTGCCTATCAGCTCGCATATTCCGGGGTCACGGTCGTGAGCGGGCTGGCGCGGGGGGTGGACACCGCCGCGCACCAGGGCGCGCTGGCCGCGAAGGGGCGCACGATCGCGGTCATCGGCAGCGGGTTCCTCTCGATCTACCCGCCGGAAAATCTCCCGCTCGCCGAAAAAATTGCGAAATCCGGGGCGGTGGTGAGCGAGTTTTCGATGTCGGTGAAGGCCGACCGGCAAACGTTTCCGATGCGCAACCGGATCATCAGTGGGTGTTCGTTCGGGCTGCTGGTGGTTGAGGCGGGGTCGCGCAGCGGGGCGCTCATCAGCGCGAACCAGGCGACCGATCAGGGGCGTTCGGTCTATGCCGTGCCCGGCCGGATCGACCAGCCGAACGCGATCGGCTCGAACCGCCTGATCCAGCAGGGGGCGAAGCTCGTCACCGGAGCGGCCGACATCCTCGACGACATGGGGATGCTTTTTGCCGAGGAGCCTGCGCTTGCGCCAGCCGCCGTGCCCGGGCTCCCGGAAATCGAGGCGACCGTCCACGCGGCGGTCGGCGACTCCGAGTCGTCGACCGACGAGATCATCGGAAGATGCGGATTGCCAACGCATGTCGTGTCTTCTACGTTGCTCGCCCTCGAAATGAAAAAGCTCGTCCACCGTCGGCCGGGCGGTCGGTTTGTCCAACTTCGCTGAATTCCATCTCCATGTCCAAATCACTTGTCATCGCAGAAAAGCCGAGCGTGGCGGCCGATCTCGCCCGCGTGCTCGGAAAGCTTCCGAAGAAGGACGACTATTTCGAGAACGACCAGTATATCGTGACGTCTGCAATCGGGCATCTTGTCGAGCTTTGCCTTCCGAACGAGATGGACAAAAAGCGTGGGAAGTGGAGTTTTGCGAACCTGCCGATCATCCCGGATCATTTCGAGCTGAAGCCGGTTGAGAAGACGAACACGAGGTTCAACCTGATCAAGCGCCTCCTCAAGCGGGCCGACGTTTCCGAGGTCATCAACGCGTGTGACGCCGGGCGCGAGGGCGAACTGATCTTTCATTACCTGGTGAAGCTGGCGGGGAACAAGAAGCCGACCCGCAGGCTCTGGCTGCAGAGCATGACGCCCGAGGCGATCCGCGATGGGTTCGCCGGCCTGCGCGACGGCGGCGAGATGATCCCGCTTTCCGAAGCGGCGGTCTGCCGGAGCGAGAGCGACTGGCTGGTCGGGATCAACGGGACCCGCGCGATGACCGCGTTCAACTCGAAGGGCGGCGGGTTCCAACTCACCCCGGTCGGACGCGTCCAGACCCCGACGCTCGCGATCCTGGCCGAGCGCGAGGAAAAAATCCGCGCGTTCCAGCCGCGCGCGTATTTCGAGGTTCATGCGGATTTTGGCGTGAAGTCCGGCTCGTATCACGGGCGCTGGTTTGCCGAGGGATTCAAAAAGGCGGGCGATGAGGATGCGAAGGCCGAGCGGATCTGGGAGCGGGTGACGGCCGAAGAGATCGTCGCAAAGTGCGCGGGCAAGCCGGGCGTGGTGGTCGAAGAAAAAAAGCCGACGACCCAGATCGCGCCGCAGCTTTACGATTTGACGACCCTCCAGCGCGAGGCGAACGGGCGGTTTGGGCTGAGCGCGAAGCGGACGCTCCAGATCGCGCAGGCACTCTACGAGAAGCACAAGGTGCTCACGTATCCGAGGACCGACTCGCGCTACATGCCGGAGGACAACCTCGGGAACGTGAAGTCGGCGATGACGAAGCTTGAGGACGCGGACCTCGCGCGCCACGCCCGCCACGCGCTTGAGAAAGGCTGGGTGCGTCCGAACCGGCGGATCTTCGACAATGCGAAAGTCACCGACCACCACGCGATCATCCCGACCGGAGTCTCCGCGAAGCACCTCGATGATTTCGAGATGAAGGTTTACGACATGGTCGCCCGCAGGTTCGTGGCCGCATTTTTTCCGGCGGCCCAATTCGAGGTGACGACCCGGATCACCCGCGTCGAGGGCGAGGCGTTCCGGACCGATGGAAAAATCATCACCGACCCGGGCTGGATGGCGGTCTATGGCAAGCAGTCGGCCGGCGAGGACGACGCGAGCGTCTGCGCGCTCGCGCCGGGCGAGCCCGCCCGCACCGAAGAGATCGAGATCCGCGAGAGCGAGACAAAGCCGCCGCCGAGGTTCAACGAGGCGACGCTGCTCTCGGCGATGGAGGGCGCGGGCAAACTGGTGGAAGACGAGGAGCTCCGCGAGGCGATGAGCCAGCGCGGGCTTGGCACGCCGGCCACGCGCGCCCAGATCATCGAGGGCCTGATCCTCGACGGCTACCTCCTCCGGCAGGGCCGCGACATCATCACCACCTCGAAGGGCCTCGCGCTGATCACCCTGCTCCGCGGGCTCGGCGTCCAAGCGCTCACCTCGCCGGAGATGACCGGCGAGTGGGAGCACAAACTCAAGAGCATGGAGCGCGGGGGGATGCCCCGACCGCAGTTCATGGACGAGATCCGCGCGTTCACAAACGACATCGTGGACAAGGCGAAAAACTTCGCGGGCGACACGGTCGAGGGGAATTTCGAGCCGCTCGACGTCGAGTGCCCGAAGTGCGGGCACATCGGGTTCGTCGAGTCGTTCAAGGCCTTCGAATGCGGCGCGAAATGCGGCGCAATCGTCTGGAAAAACATGGCGGGCCGCCAGTTCGAGCGCGACGAGGTGCGCACGCTTCTCGAGGTCGGGCGCACGGCCGAGCTCGAAGGCTTCCGCAGCAAGCTCGGACGTCCGTTCAAGGCGGTGGTCAAGCTCGGCGCGGGGACCGAATTCAAGCAGAACTTCGATTTTGGTGACTCCGACGACCCGGCGCACAAGCCGGATTTTTCGACCCTTCCAGTCCTCGGAAAATGCCCGTGCTGCGAGACCGGCATGGTCCATGACACCGGCACCGCCTGGCAGTGCAGCAACACCCCGGCATGCAAATTCCGCATGGGCAGGACGCTCTGCCAGCTCGAGGTCCCGCGCGACCAGGTCGCGAAGCTTGTCGCCGAGGGGAAAACCGACCTCATCAGGAAATTCATCTCGAAGCGCGGCCGTCCGTTCTCGGCATTCCTCACGCTCGACAAATCGACCGCCAAGGTCGGGTTCGAGTTCGAGGAACGAAAGGCCGCACCGAAAAAAACCGCCCGCACAAAGGCTGGCGCAAAGGGCGCCGCTCAGGCGTAGCACTGGGGATGAGCTCCCGCCGCCTCGGGATTTGTCGACGGCGTCCTCCGCGCGCTTGCCCCCGAGCACGGATGGGAGCCCGTCTGTTTCTCCCGGCGCGCGCGGCCGGGGTTTTCAGGTGTTTTCCGTGCCGGACGATCTGCGCGGGCTCGATGCGGTCGCGAATCTTGCCGACGAACCGATCCTCGGGCTGTGGACGTCGGCCCGCTGGCGGCGGATCGTGGAAAGCCGGATCGGGTTCACCCGCCGGATTGTCGGAGTGCTCGGCGGGTCATCCGTGCGCACGCTCGTCAACGCGTCGGTGATCGGGTATTACGGCGACACCGGAGAGAACGAGGTGGACGAGCGGTCGCCGTGCGGAGACGGGTTTCTGGCCGAGACCTGCCGGGGCTGGGAAGCGGCGGCCGTCGGGGCGGCAGACGAGGGAAGCCTCGTCCGCTTCGGACGTCCATACCTGACATCACTACATTTGGTGGTCGCTTGCGTCAAGTTGAGACCCCCTTTTCGAAAAAATTCACAGTTCCTCCGGCGCTTCGATTAGCCCGCCCATCCGGTCGAGCAGGGCGAGCATCAGCTCGGACTCGCGCGCGGACGCGATTTTGTCGTCGTGCCCGCCCGCCACCAGGTCCTCCGCCAGATCGTCCATCGCAGACCTCATCAGCTCGGCAAACCCGGCGAGCTCGTCGTCAAACACATGGAACGTTCGGTATTCGGCCCCGCGAAACCGCTCGAACAACTCGCCTCCGAACGGAACCTCTTCGAGCACATGGCTGAACAGGCTGTGCAGAAGCGGAACATCGGCTTCGTGGAAATCGAAGAAGATCGTTCCGTTTGTTGCGCGTCGGATTTTCATGGTTTTATCGGTTTTTCCGCCGCCCCGGACGGGGTGGGTTTTCTACCTCAAGTTTATAGAAAATCGAAACCGAATGAGGGAATCAGAATATCGGCACCCCTCGGCTCCGCCTATTTCCGGCGGATCGAGATGACGACTCCCGGCGGGCCGTCGGCCTCACGCTTTCCGATGGTGACAAGCTTTGCGGACACACCGCTCGCAACAAGCATGCCCCTGACTTTTTCGGCGCGGCTTTTTGCAAGCGCGGCGAGCCGGTTTTCGATATCTCCAACCGCGCCGAGATACTGGTCGAGGAGAACCTGATCCTTGTCCGGCAGCCCGGCCGCATCGCCCTTGGCGCGGTTCGTCAGGATGTGGCCGATCCGCTGGCGGGCAAGAAACCCGGTGCCATCCGGCTCGGGCAGCTTCTGGCCGGCCTTGATCCGCTCGAACAGAACCTGCTCGGCGACGACCGGTCGGTCCTCCGGGCCGATGCGCCCGCGCAGGACAAGGCCCATCGTCGGCCGCTGCGCCAGCAGCTTCACGAGTCCGGCGACCCGCGCCGGCGCGTCGGGAGACGGCTCCGCCCTGCCGGCCCGGCTTCCGATCGGAGCGATCATGACGCCGTCTCCGACCGGGCCGGACTTGTTTCCAGATGTCGCCCCGAGCAGCTTCAGCGGCGTGCTGAGAGCTCCGAAAAGTGCCGCCTTCAGCGCGGACGCGATCACGGTGCGGGCCGCAACCGTCGTCCCCTTCTCGTCAACAATGATTGGAATCTTCAGCCTGATGTCGCCGGAGGGATCGCTCATTAGCGCGAGTGCCAGATCAATTGGCATCCCGAACTCCCGCGAGAATGATGACGGGTCGCGAAGCGATATTCCAAATTTCTGCAGCACCAGATCATTGTCGCTCCGCACCGTCGCGCCGCAGGTTTGCAGCCTTGTTTTCAGCGAGATCCGCCCGGCGTCGAGCGAGGCACCGGCGGCGGCCGCATAGGAATTGAAGGTCGGCAAATCCAGCCTCTCAAGAACGACCGCAAAATCACCGACGCTTCCCGGCTTGAGCTGGCCCTCGATCACAAGCAACGAGTCGGTCGGCAGGGTCGCGCGGACGGCGATCGCCTCCGCCGCCGGGTCTGGAAAATGCAATGAGCGGGCGGTGACTGAAAGGTCGCGGATGGTGGTGACGGCGGCCGGCTTGACGGTCGTGTCGCGGATTTCCACGTCCCCTCCGGCGACCTCGAACTTGGCGACTGTGATGCCCACCGACGATGCGCCCGTCCCTCTGGAATGAGCGGGCTTTGTCGTGGATCCCGACGAGCCTCCTGCCGGGGCCCCGAGCATCGCGTTCAGGGCGGGCGAGGGATGCTTGTAGCGGACTTTCGGCTCAACAAGCCGGATGAGATCGAAATCTGCCTTCGTCGTTCGTGTGGATTTTCCGTCTCCCAAAATCGGCAGGGCAATACTGTCAATTTCGGCTTCGAGCCGTTTCCACCCGAGCGAGAATTCCCGGTCGCCGGGTTCTGCAAGCGCGAGTGATTCGAGGGTCGCGCGCCCGGAAAGCTTCACCGTCGGCGGGCCGTGCACCCCGGCAATATCCGCATCAACCTTCAGATCGCCGCTCGAATCGGCGGACCGCAGCCATGGGGCAAGCCCGGGTGCGGACGCGAGAAGCAGCGGCGGGAGCGGCAGCCCGTCCCATGAGAGCGTGCCGGTATAGCCGAGTGGAAATATCCCGACATCGCCGGCAGCGCGGATGTCGGCATTGGCGATCTTCAGCGCAAGGTCGATCGGGAATCGCGCGCCCTCGTCGGCCGTGATATCCGAGGCCCTCAGCGTCATCATCACGTCAAGCGGCCCCTCCTCGGTCACCCAGGTGAACTTCGCGCGCTCGATGTCGATCTTCTTCACCCGGTATCCGGAAGTCCGTGAGGTCGTCGCGCTCTTGGCGTCGTCAACTGCGGGCTTCGCGTTCCCAGAGCCCCCGAGCACCAGATCTTTCCTCACGCGCAACACCGGCCGCCGGATGCCAACCGCGCCGAGTGCGAAGTCGCCTCCCCTGAACGCCACGTTTTCGAGCTCGAAACTTTCGAGAGAAAACTCGATCGGGTTCCGACCGTTTGCCGGGTCCGCGAGCACCGCGTTGGGCGTCCGCACCGCAAGCCAGCCAATCTCGACGGCCCACGGCTCGGAGGTTGATATCGCATTTTTTTTCGACGAGACCGCAACCGGCTTCGCGTGCCGCAGCGGGTTCACCCCGCCATCGTCTTCCCGCAAAATCCGCAGGGAAGGGGACTCGACGGTTACCTCGGCAAGGCGGATCGTTTTCTGAAAAAGATCCCGCCACGACAAGCGAGCCGAGATGCGGTCGAGATGCAGCAGCGCACAGGAAGGGGTGATCGGCGGGGGCGCGATGGCCGCCGCGCCGGGTGACACCCCGTCGGGCTCCGCTCCGAGGCTCACTCCCTCGAGCACCACAATGCCTTTGACTAGCGACAAATCCACGTTGTCCACGCGCGCCGGAAGCCCGAGATAATGGCGCGAACCAAATGCCACCCCGCGCTCGACGATCAGCGGAACCAGCGCGCGCACTCCCGCGACGATCACGACGACCCCCGCAAAGAGCAAGAGCAGCCTGCGCCAGATAAGACGCCGCTTCGGGACGCCCCGCACACCGGGTGGAACCTTCGAGTCGGATTCGCGCGATTTCATCAGCAGCAGATTGGCCGATCACCCGTAGCAGAACAATCCCGGATGCAGGAGCGCGGGGGCGCATCTCTCATTCCAGTCACAGCCAAAAATCGCCCATGTAGAGCGGTAGCCTAAGCGCGGAAAATTCGCGGCCGGCGGCAGTCAGGTCTTCGGCCATGAGCGCGTATCGTTTGACGAACCCGACCATCCGGGCGTTCGTGAGCGGCGGGGAATCTGCGGCGATCATTTCAAGCCGGGTCCGGCCCGCCCACGCAACCAGCGTTTCCACCGCCGCCCCGATCTCCGCCTCGTCCACCCGCGCGCCGGCGGATTCACGAAACCCGCTCCGCAGGCTCGCAAGGCCGGCGGCAAGCAACTGCTCGACCCGCGCGATAAGCTCGCGGCCGTCGGCCTCGCGCCCGGACGGAATACGGATTTTGTCGAGCGTGACGGCGAGGTTTCCTCCGAGTCGGGTGAGCGTGCGCATCAGCCCGTCGAGCCTTTCGATCTCGCCGGGCGGGCAGACCGGAGGCCGCATGTGGGCGAGGCGGATGCCAATTTCGCCGGGGATAAGCGCGAGGCGGGTCTCGATCCAGATCGGCATCGGCGTTCGGGCGAGGAGGTGCCCGC
>DYRS01000293.1 GCA_020718585.1 Chthoniobacter flavus | reverse complement strand
GGGCCGTCTCCGCCGGCAGCATCGACATCACCGCGAACGCCCTCGTCGATTTCCGCGGCACCGTCGTGCTCACCACGGGCGATATGAAACTGACCTCCGACGAGATCGATTTCAGCGGCGGCGCGAAATCGGTGACCGGCGTCGAGGGCGACTCCGTCCTCACGCTGCTTCCCACCGATGCGACGAAGAGCGTCGATATCGGCTCGCCCGCCGGGGGAACCGGCATTCTTGCCTTGAGCGACACGGATCTCGCCGCGCTCGATGATGGATTTGAAAAGATCGTCATCGGTTACGCCTCCGGCGCGGCCGTGAACGATGTCACGATGGGTTCCAGCACGTTCCTCGATCCGCTGGAGCTTTACGCCGGCCGGGTTGTCGTCAACGGCAACGTCCAGGGGGCGACCTCCATCACGGCAACCGTGACGGGAATTGTCGGGGCGACAACGATCACCGCCGGGAATCCTTCTTTTACCGTCGATACGGCGACGCTCCGGGTGGATAACGAGGAGATCAACGACGTCTGGGGGAATGCGACCTTGACGGTTGTGGCCGCAAACGGCGACATCCTGCTTAAAAACAACGGCGCCATGCTTGCGGCGCTGAACGTCGAGGGCAATCCCGCCGTTCAGGATGCACGCATTTTTCTGACCTCCGCGCTGGGAAATGTTGCCCGCCAGAGCGGTTCCGAAGGGCTGGTCACCGCCGAAGCGCTGACGGTCGCGGCTTTCGGCACTATCGACCTGAAAACTTCCCTCGACACGCTGAACGCAAACTCGACCTCCGCAGGGAATATAGCCATCGTCGAGACGGACGCAATCGATCTGGTTTCGGTGGTCGCCAATAACGGCGCCATCGCCGTTCAGGCCGACGGGACCATCATTGCCCGCTCCGTCGTATCGACGACGGACGCGGACGCAAACGACATCACGATCCGTGCCACGGCGGGTGATATCCAGGTCCACGTAATCGACGCCAAAACGCTGGGCGACGCGACCCTGACCGCCGATGCGGGTGCCGTGACCGACGCCGCCGGGGTTGATGCCGTCGGCACTCCGAACCTGAAGGCCGATACCGCCGTCATCACCGCGAAAACCGGCATCGGCAGCACGACCGCCCCCGGCGATTTCAACGTCTATCTGAACACCGGCCTTACCGCCGCCAATACCGGGGCGACCGGCAATATCGTTGTCACGCAGGCCGCGGCCGCAGGCGACATGACGCTCGCCGCCTCCCAGAGCCATCTGACCGGCGCGGGCGCCGTCGTTGTTTCCGTTCTCGGCGGGAGTCTGACCGTGACGACGACCGGGGTTGCCGTGGCTGGTTCGGGGAGCATTCTGCTCGACGCCTCGGCGACGGCGGCAGGTTCAGTCGCCATCAATGCCGATATTTCGAGCGGCACTGGTCAGGTAACGATCAAGGCGGATGAGAATGTCACTTTTGCCGCCGGGGTTGATGTTACGACTGCCACGGCGGGGACGGTTTCGATTGACGCGGAGACGGGCGTATTGACGATGACCGGGACGTCCAGTGTGACGGCTGCGGGCAGTTCCGTCCGCTTACGTTCGCAGGGCGATGTGACGCTGGGGAATGTGACGGCGACGAATGTGAGCATCGATAC
>DYRS01000102.1 GCA_020718585.1 Chthoniobacter flavus | reverse complement strand
AGGGGTTGGAAGGCCGGAGGGCCGCTATTTTGCGATATTGACATCAAAAGGTCGGGGCGGAACCAGATTTCAGGATAAAAATGGACATTCGGCGGAGGAAAATTTACGGTTTTCCCGTGCTCGGCCGCCCCAGCCCGTCTCCTGACGTTCAGCAACCCAATTTTTTTCATGCCTCCCACCCCCTACATTCTTGCAGGCGACATCGGCGGAACAAAAGCCAGCCTGGCCACCCTCCGCGTTGTCGGTCGCGAACTCGTCTTCGTGCGCAGCCAGCGGTATCCGAGCGCCGGCTACGCGGGCCTCAACGCGATCCTCCGCGAATACCTCGCCGAGGACGAACGCCCGATCCTGGCCGCCTGCTTCGGGGTTCCAGGCGTCGTCAAGGACGGACGCGGAAAGCCGACGAACCTGAGCTGGGGGGTGGACGCCGAGGAGATCTCCGAGGAGTTTGAAATCCCGCACGTCTCGCTGCTGAACGATCTCGCCGCGAATGCCTACGGGCTCTCGCACCTCAAGCCGACCGACTTCGCGATCATCCAGAAGGGCACCCCCGACGCTACCGGCAACCGAAGCGTCGTCTCGCCCGGAACCGGGCTCGGCGAAGCTGGGATTTTCTGGGACGGCCAGCGCTACCATGTCTGGGCGTGCGAGGGCGGGCACACGGATTTTGCGCCGCGCAACGAGCTGGAAATCGCCCTCCTTGAGCACCTGCTCAAGCAGTTCGGACATGTCAGCATCGAGCGGGTCGCCTCCGGAATGGGGATCGAAAATATCTACAAATTCCTCCGCGACACCGGCCGCGGCAAAGAGCTCCCCGCAGTCGCCGCCGCGATGAAAACGACCGACTCGAACCGAGTGATTTCCCATCACGCCGAGTTCGGTACCTGCCCGATGTGCGTCCAGACGCTCGAGATGTTTTCCGCCTGCCTCGGTGCTGAGGCCGGCAACATGGCACTCAAGACGATGTCCCTCGGCGGCGTCTTCCTGGGCGGCGGTCTTCCCGCCAAACTCCTCCGCCACCTCCAGGGCGTCGGCTTCCTGCACGCGTTCAACGACAAGGGCCGCATGTCCTCGCTTACGGAAAAAATTCCCGTCGTCGTCGTCATGAACGACAACACCGCAGTCATCGGTGCCGGCTACTACGCGCTTGATGGCTCGAGCGCATCCACCGAAGTGGATGTTTGAGGCGAATTCGGTGTCTTCTTGAATCTTAAGACGATTTCGCTTCTTTTTGCTGCGCCTTTCCGGTTAAACTCCGCGCTTTTTGAAGCCAAAAGCTTATTGTCGGCATTCAAACAAATTCCCAGCCATGATCTCTCCAAAACACCGTCCACCGCTCGATCACGATTTTCTTCCAGCCGTCTTGTGGAACCGCGACTACGCGGCAAGAGTCGAGAAAACTCCCGGTGCCCACCCGCTCGCGATTGCGCTGGTGCGCGGCGACGAGACCGTGTCGGTGTTCAAGACGCGCGTGCTCGCACACACCCCGGAAAACGCCGCGACAAACATCCGCTACGTCGAGCGCCTCGTGAAATTCCTTCTGTGGCAGCGCGGCGGGTTCCGGGTGCTCATTGCCGGAGATCCCGAGATCGCCCGCGCGATCGCGGAGATCTATTCGCCGGGTGGCGCGCGCGCGTTCGATCACGAGTTCATGGGCCGAAAAGTCTATGGCCGCACGATGGAGGTCGCCGCCTGCGAATGGGACGCACTCCCGGAATCCCTCGAGCTTTCGATCCCGCTCGGACGCAATCTCGACGGCTGCCGGATCGGGTTTGACCTCGGAGGAAGCGACCGGAAATGCGCGGCGCTCCAGGACGGGAAAGTCGTCTTCTCGGAGGAGATCCGCTGGGATCCCTACTTTCAGACCGACCCTCAATACCACTACGACGGGATCCGCGACACCCTGCGGCGGGCGGCGGAAAAGCTGCCGCGGGTGGATGCCATCGGCGGCAGCTCGGCAGGGGTTTACGTGAACAACGAGGTGCGCGTCGCCTCGCTTTTCCGCGGCGTCTCGGACGACGATTTCGAGAAGCGCGTGCGCCGGATTTTCTTCGATCTGCAAAGCGAATGGGGAGGCATCCCGTTTGAGGTTGTCAACGACGGCGAGGTCACCGCGCTCGCGGGCTCGATGTCCATGAACGACAACGCGGTCCTCGGCGTCTCGCTCGGGACCAGCCAGGCAGCCGGCTACGTGGACCCCGACGGACACATCCGACCGTGGCTCAACGAGCTCGCGTTCGCGCCGGTGGATTACCGGGACGACGCGCCGGTGGACGAATGGTCGGGCGACGCGGGGTGCGGGGTCCAGTATTTTTCGCAGCAGGGAGTCGCCCGGCTGGTCCCGATCGCCAGGATTGACCTGCCGGCGGGAATGGCATTTGCCGAGCAACTCGTCGAGGTGCAGAAGCTCATGGCGGTGGGCGATCCCCGCGCCCGCGCGATCTACGAGACGATCGGCGTCTGCTTCGGCTACGCGATCGCCCACTACGCCGACTTCTACGAGATCCGCAACCTCCTCATCCTCGGCCGAGTGACCTCCGGCGAAGGCGGCGAAATCATCCTCGAAAAGGCGGCGGCCGTGCTCCGTGACGAATTTCCCGAACTCACGCTCCAGCTCCGCACGCCGGACGAAAAAGACAAGCGCCATGGCCAGGCGGTCGCCGCCGGCAGCCTCCCGAAACTCCGCTGATTTCTCCAACCCGAAAAAATCGAAACCATGAAACTCCACAACTCGACCGCGCGCCTATTCGTCCCCGACCAGACGGCCGACCCGATCGCCCGGATCACCCACCTCGGCATCGGTGCCCACCAGGACGACCTTGAGTTCATGGCCTACCACGGAATCCTCGCCTGCGCGCTCAGCACCGACAAATGGTTTGGCGGGGTCACCTGCACCGACGGCGCGGGCAGCTCGCGCACCGGCGACTACGCGCACTTCACCGACGCGGAAATGCAGCAGGTCCGCATCAGGGAGCAGGAGGCCGCCGCAGTCGTCGGCAATTACGGCGCGATGATCCAGCTCGGGTATCCGAGCAGCGCGGTCAAAAGCCCGACCGATCCCTCGCTGAAAAATGATCTCCTCCAGATCCTTGATGCCGCGCGTCCGCAAGCCGTCTATACCCACAATCCGGCGGACAAGCACGACACCCACATCGGGGTCTTCGCCGCAACGATTCAGGCACTCCGCGAAATGCCCGCCGCCAACCGTCCGAAGGAAGTCTTCGGATGCGAGGTCTGGCGCGGGCTCGACTGGATGATGGATTCGGAAAAAGTCGTGCAGGATGTGAGCCCGCACGAAAACCTTGCGGCCGCGCTCAACGGGGTCTTCGACTCGCAGATCGCCGGCGGGAAGCGCTACGATCTCGCGACGCTCGGACGCCGCCGCGCGAACGCGACCTACTTCGAGTCCCACGCGTCGGACGATTCCGAGAGCATCGCATTTGCGATGGACCTCGCTCCGCTCGTCGCCGACCCGTCGCTCGACATCGTGGACTACGTCCTCGGGTTCATCCGCCGGTTCGAGAACGACGTTAGAACCAAGCTCACCAAGCGCCTCGGATAAAAACTGCCTCGGACAACCAACATGGAAATCGTCATCCAACCCACACATGCCGATGCGGCAGTCGTCGCCGCGCGCGTCATCGAAGACCTCCTCCGCCGGAAGCCAAACGCCGTCCTCGGACTCGCGACCGGCGGCACCCCGGTCGGACTCTACAAGGAATTGATCCGTCTCCACCGCGAGGCCGGCCTCGACTTTTCGGGCGTCACATCATTTAACCTCGATGAATACGTCGGCATCCCGTCCGACCACCCGGCATCCTACCACCGGTTCATGCACGAAAACCTGTTCGACCATGTGAACATCCCGGCTGCGAACATCCACATCCCCGACGGGAACACGCGCGACATCCCGAAGTTCTGCGCCGACTACGAGGAGAAAATCCGACAGGCGGGAGGGATCGATCTCCAGGTCCTCGGCATCGGCCACGACGGGCACATCGGGTTCAACGAGTCCACCTCGTCGCTCGTCTCGCGCACCCGGATCAAGACACTCACCGAGGAGACGATCGCCGCCAACCAGAGGTTCTTCAAACCGGGCGAAGCAGTGCCCCGGCACGTCATCACGATGGGCGTCGGAACGATCATAGAAGCCCGCACCTGTGTGATGCTCGCGTTCGGCGCGGGCAAGGCGCGCGCGGTCGCCGCAATGGCCGAGGGCCCGATCACCGCAATGTGCCCGGCATCCATCCTCCAAATGCACCGCCAGACAATGCTCGTCATTGACCCGCCAGCCGCCGCACAGCTCACGAAGACCGCCTACTACAACCACGTTTACTCGAACAAGCCGGACTTCCAAAAACTCTCCGCATTTCCGGTGGTCTGATCAGCCCCTCGGCTCGGCGTAATCGGGCAGCCGTCGGCTGATGCTCTCGCGAGGTTCATGAGTGATGGAAAATCAAGGCAGATTTTTGTCTTGTTATTTCCGTTGATCCCGCATCACGACATGTTCGTTTCATGAACGAAATTCCATTCGGCGCGGGCGAGGGAATCCTCCGATTTTTAGAGAATCGTGCGGGTCAGGCCGCCGTTCCTGCGCCGGGAAATTTGTGCCATGCGAGTTCGGTGGAGGAGAAGATCGCGCGGTTTCGGTCGTTGTTTCGCGGTCGTGAGGACGTATATGCTCGACGGTTTGAGAACGCGCGTTCCGGTCGGTCCGGGTATTCGCCGGCGTGCGGGAACGAGTGGGTGAAGGGGGTCTGCGAAAAGCCGCGCGTCAAATGCTCGGACTGCCCGAACCCGTGCTGGCTGCCGGTCAACGACGAATCGGTGCATCGGCATCTTTGCGGGCGCGACGAACGCGACCGGCCGTTTGTGATGGGCGTGTATCCGATGCTGCGCGACGAGACGTGCTGGTTTTTGGCGGTGGATTTCGACGGCACCGGCTGGAGGGACGATGTGGGCGGGTTTGCGCGGATGTGCCGCGAGCGGGAATTGGCGGTCGCGCTCGAGCGCTCGCGTTCGGGCGACGGCGCGCATGCGTGGTTCTTTTTCGAGGAGGCGATCCCGGCCGCGCTCGCCCGCAAGCTCGGCTCGCACATGCTCACCGAGACGATGGAGACCCGCCCGGATCTTGGATTTGCAACCTACGACCGGCTGTTCCCGAACCAGGATACCCTGCCGCGCGGAGGGTTCGGGAACCTGATCGCCCTGCCGCTCCAGAAGGCGGCGCGGGATTCCGGGAACTCGGTTTTTCTTGATCAAAATCTCGAGCCGCTCGCCGACCAGTGGGAATTTCTCGGGCGGATCGAAAAAATCCCGCTCCGGCGGGTTGCCGGGCTCGTTGCGGGTGCCGAGCGCACGAACCGCGTGATCGGGGTGCGAATAGCCCCGGATGAGGAATTCGCGCTCACCCCGTGGCAGGCGCCGCCGTCGCGTCGCGCGAAGGACCCTCCGATCACGGACAAGCTTCCGAAGGTGATCGAGGTGGTCCACGCCGACCAGATTTACATTCCGAAGTCCGCCCTTGTCTCGGCACTGCGCAACCGGATCATCCGGCTCGCGGCGTTTCAGAATCCAGAGTTCTACCGCGCACAGGCGATGCGGATCACGACGTTTGACAAGCCGAGGATCATCGCGTGCGCGGAGGACCATCCCGAGCACATCGCCCTCCCGCGAGGCTGCCTCGACGACCTCCGGGCACTGCTGGAATCCCACCGCATCCGGCTCGACCTCCAGGATCTCCGGCACGCCGGGACTCCGCTGGATGTGGAGTTTCGCGGCGAGCTTCGCGACGGCCAGCGCGAGGCCGCCGAGGCGATGCTCCCCCACGACACCGGAGTGCTCGCCGCCACAACCGCCTTCGGAAAAACCGTCCTCGCAGCCTGGCTGATCGCCCGCCGGGGGGTGAGCACGCTCGTACTCGTCCACCGGAAACAACTCATGGAGCAGTGGGTCGAACGCCTCGCACAATTCCTCGGCGTCGAGGAATCCGCGATCGGCCGACTCGGGGGCGGACGCCGGAAAATGAACGGCAGCCTCGACGTCGCGCTCATCCAATCGCTCGTGCGCAAGGGGACGGTGGACGACCGGGTGACCGGCTATGGGCATCTCGTCGTGGACGAATGCCACCACCTCTCGGCGCAAAGCTTCGAGCTGGTCGCCCGCCGCGCGAAGGCAAAATTCGTCACCGGACTCTCGGCGACGGTCGCGCGCAAGGACGGACATCATCCGATCATCTTCATGCAGTGCGGGGCGGTGCGCCACCGGGTGGATGCCAAAGCGCAGGCGGAGGCGCGACCTTTTGGCCACCGGGTGTTCGTGCGGCCGACCGGGTTTCGAGCGGTGAACGAGCCGGGGAATGACGCGCGCGCCGAGTTCCGGCAGCTCTGCGACGCGCTCGTCCGCAACGATGCCCGAAACGCGATGCTCTGTGCCGACGTCGCTGCCTGCCTCGGCGAGGGGCGCCGTCCGCTCGTGCTCACCGAGCGGACCGAACACCTCGATCTCCTCGCCTCCGCGCTCGAGGCGGGCGGGATGTCTGTCATCCGGCTCCAGGGTGGGATGGCCAAAAAACTCCTGCGCACCGCGCTCGACGGGCTGGCCGGCGACCGCGCGAATAGCGTCCTCCTGGCCACCGGACGGTTTGTCGGCGAGGGGTTCGACGACCCGCAGCTCGACACGCTTTTTCTCGCGATGCCGGTCTCGTGGCGCGGCACGATCGCGCAATATGTCGGACGCCTCCACCGGCTGCATGCAGGAAAAACCGAGGCGAGGGTCTATGATTATGCCGACCTGAACGTGCCGATGCTTTCGCGGATGTTCGACCGCCGGTGCGAGGGCTACGAGGCGGTCGGGTATTCGATCCTTCTCCCCGCCAGCGCGGTTCCCGGCTGGCCGCCCGACGTCCCGCTGCCGGTTGATCCCGAGTGGAAACGCGACTACGCGGCCAGCGTCCGCCGGCTCATCCGCGACGGGCTCGACAACCACCTCGCGGATCTTTTTGTCCGCGCTGCCTGCCAGCCCGCACCCGGTGCCGAGGGCATCGCCCGCGCCCGCAGCGCCTCGGAGGAATTCCTTTTCCGACGCCTCGAATCGCTCGATGCCACACGTGGAAAATTCCGCCTCAACGCGCCGCTCGCGATCCCGTTCGATCCGGCGGGCGCGATGGAAGCCGATTTCCTGTGCGTGGCCGCCATGCTGGTCATCGAGCTCGACGGACCGCAGCACCTCGCCGACGAGGACGCCTGGAGGCGCGACCGGCGGAAGGACGCCCTCCTCCAGAGGCATGGGTATTTTGTCCTGCGCTTCCTCGCGGGCGACGCGGGGAAACACCTCGACCGGGTGCTCGACTCAATCCTCGAAGTCCTCACAGCAAGGCTCCCGTCCAGCCCGCCGAATCCGACTTGAGCCGCCCGCAGATCGGGCAATCTCCGAAAATGACGGTGTCTTGACTCTCAAAGCCCGATCTGGCGGCGTCCCAGCATGGAAATCACCGCTTCCAGCCTCACACTCCGGGCAGACGCCCCGGAGGGCCGAAAGCGATTTCCTATCAGCCGACTCAGTGGCTCTCCCTCCGTCGTGGTCGCCGCCCTCGACGCCTCGGATCCCGACCACGGGGCCTCCACTCGACTCCTGTTGTCGGCGACGCTCTTTGTTTACGGTCACGCCCTGACCGAGAGAATTCCGTCCTTGACACCATTTCAGCCGGAATCACAATTGATACACGACTGAGCAAATACGGCTTCGGATCGATAGCCAACTCGCGCGGGAGGCGGACGTGATCTGCCGCGATGAAAAGGCACTGATCGCCTACGATGTCATGACCCACGACGAAGTCGCCCTCTGGTTGCGCGGACAGAGGAAATGATTCGTTTTCTG
>DYRS01000013.1 GCA_020718585.1 Chthoniobacter flavus | reverse complement strand
CCGGTCAGTTTGACTGGGGCGGTCTCCTCCCAAAGAGTAACGGAGGAGTACGAAGGTTGGCTCAGCCTGGTTGGTAATCAGGTGACGAGTATATGGATATAAGCCAGCTTGACTGCGAGACATACATGTCGAGCAGGTACGAAAGTAGGTCCAAGTGATCCGGTGGTTTAATGTGGAATTGCCATCGCTCAACGGACAAAAGGTACGCTAGGGATAACAGGCTGATCCTGCCCAAGAGCTCATATCGACGGCAGGGTTTGGCACCTCGATGTCGGCTCATCACATCCTGGGGCTGGAGAAGGTCCCAAGGGTCCGGCTGTTCGCCGGTTAAAGTGGTACGCGAGCTGGGTTCAGAACGTCGCGAGACAGTTCGGTCCTTATCCACTGTGGGCGCAGGAGATTTGAGGGGTTCAATCCTTAGTACGAGAGGACCGGGATTGACAAACCTCTGGTGATCCAGTTGTTCCGTCAGGAGCACCGCTGGGCAGCTATGTTTGGAAAGGATAAGCGCTGAAAGCATCTAAGCGCCAAGCCTCTCCCAAGATGAAATCTCCCTGAAGAGCCGTGGAAGACCACCACGTTGATAGGTCACGGGTATAAGCGCAGCAATGTGTTCAGCTTAGTGATACTAATGCTCGTTCGGCTTTTTTCTCCATCTTTGCAGCTTTGTCGCTGCGAAGCGGTAATTTTTCCCCTAGTATGCGAATGTCAGAGAACCGTTCGGGTTTCGGAGTGCGCAGGCACTTTTGGAATCCGGGCCGTTGATCTTTTTCAGTTGATTGGCAGGGCGGTGTCGCCAGACACGCGCGGGTTGGAGGCTTTAAAGCTTCTGGTTCATGAAGTCTGGTGATCGCGCGCAGTGGACCCACCCGTTCCCATTCCGAACACGGAAGTGAAACGCTGCAGAGCCGATGGTAGTGCTTCTATAGGTTGTGCGAGAGTAGGTCGTTGCCAGTTTTGTGCCCGGCACTTTGGAAACAGAGTGCCGGGCCTTTTTTTGTTTTTTTCATGACTGACGATGTTGCTAAAGTTCTGCTGGGCGAGCGGGTGATTTTGAGTCGGCTCGACGAGCTGGCACTCCAGATCACCGAGGATTACCGGGGTAAAGAGCTGACTGTGATTGCGATCCTCAACGGGAGCTTTATTTTTCTGGCGGACCTCCTGCGCCGGATTCCGCTGCCGGTGCAGGTCGAGAGCCTGAGCATCGCCAGCTACGACGGCGTGAAGTCTACCGGGTCGGTCGAGTTCCGGCAGGCCCGGCTTGCGGACGTGCGAGGACGCCACGTTCTTCTGCTGGACGACATCCTCGACAGCGGGCTGACAGTGCATGCGGTGCGCGAGCGGCTGGCCGATGGGTCAGGGGCCCTGAGCCTCCGGTCGTGTGTGCTCCTTCGGAAATCCGTTCCGCAAATCCGCCAGATCGATCCCGACTACGTCGGGTTCGATATTCCGGACGAATTTGTGGTCGGCTACGGGCTTGACTACAACGAGAGATACCGCAACCTCCCGTATATTGGAGTGCTCACAGATGAGGCGATCAGGCGATATGCTCGATAGTTTTCTAAATTCCAGCAGGGTTTTTTTGTCGGAGGGATGGCTGTCCATGTCGGTAGGTTTTCCGCTTGCCCAGGCGGCGGCACCTGCGGGCGGGATTTTGGAGGCCGGATTTCATTTCACGCGCTTGGCGGGGATCTATCTCGGGTGCGTGCTCGTCGTCTATTTTCTGATGATCCTCGGCGGGCGCACGCTCAAGCGCCGATTTTTGCTCCCGCTGGGGTGGGTTTTCAACCTGTTTTGTGTTGCGGGGGCGCTATATCTTCCGACGCTTCTTCCGTATGTGCCGGTGCCGGGCGAGCGGCACATGGGAGCTGCGCTGATCATCACCGGGGCGTTTGTGCTCGTCGGGCTGGTGAGGCACTATTTTTTTGATCTGCTGCTGAGGCGGAGGGATGGCGTACAGGTTCCGAAGTTTCTCGGGGAGTTTGTCTCCATCGCAATCATCGTGGGTGCTGTCCTGGGGGTGTTGCAGTTTATTTACGGGCAGAAGGTTCCCGGCCTGCTGGCTGGCGCGGGGATTATCGGCATCGTGCTCGGCCTGGCACTTCAGGACACGCTCGGCAACATATTCAGCGGGTTCGCAATATATTTTGGCGGCCAGTTCAAGGCCGGCGACTGGCTGCTCGTCGAGGGTCACCATGCAAAAATCGTTGAGATCAACTGGCGGTCCACACGCCTGCGCACGACCGATGACGTGTGTCTCGACATCCCGAACAGCAGCATCACCAAGCAGACGGTTATCAACTACAATTTCCCGACATGCGTGCATGCGGTGAGGTTTCAGATCGGGCTCGAATACGGTGCCCCGCCGACGCTTGTGAAGGCCGTCCTTGTCGAGGCCGCGCTCGACTGCCCGCATGTCCTGCGCACGCCGGCTCCGGATGTGTTTCTGAAGTCGTTCGCCGACTGGAGCATCTCCTACGAGCTCCGCTATTGGCTCGACGACCATGCGCACATGAACCCGGCGAACAGCCACATCCATACGACGCTGTGGTATTCGCTCCGCCGCCACAACATCTCGATCCCCTTTCCGATTCAGCACCATCTCCATATCGAGGCGTTGCCGCGCCATGCGGAGGATCGCGCGCACATCCGGGAATCCCTGCAAAAGGCGGTTTTTGCGTCGGTGCTTTCCGCCGCCCAGCTTGCCGAGATTGTCGAGGGGAGCCGGATTGTCCGCTTCGGGCAGGACGAGAGCATCATCCGACAGGGGGCGGACGCCGGGCCGATGTATGTAATGGTGAGCGGGAGAGCGGAGGTCTGGATTGAGTCGGGCGGAGTGCGGACGCCGGTCGCCGTGCTCGGTCCGGATGCGTGTATCGGCGAAAGCTCGGTGCTGACCGGCGAGTCGCGCAGCGCGACCGTGCTCGCGCTCGAGGATTGTCTGGCCGTCGAGGTTGAAAAAGCGGCGCTTGCCCGGATCATCAGTGCCAGCCCGGAGCTGCTCGATGCCCTCAGCGAGCTCCTCGCCCAGCGCCGGATGAAAAATGAGGGTCTGGTTGCCGAGGCGGCGGGAAGCGGACAATCCACGCGAAGCAGCTACAAGGCGGGGTTTCTTGGCAAGCTGCGCACGTTCTTCCAGGTGTGAGCACCCATGCCGGCTCACCGGTGAAATCAAACCTTCCTTTCCGGAGTCGGCTTTTGGTATAAGAGAAACTTATAAGCACGAAAAAATGTTGGACGAAGAACTCAGATCCGATTTGCAGAAGCGGGGGATATTTGTCGCCTCGTTTGAGGACCTGTATAATTGGGGGCGGAAGAATTCGCTGTGGCCGCTACAGTTCGGGCTCGCGTGCTGTGCGATCGAGATGATTGCGACGGCGGCGGCGCGGTTTGACATGGCGCGGTTCGGTGCCGAGGTGTTCCGTCCGTCCCCCCGCCAGGCCGACCTGATGATCATCGCGGGGACGGTGACCAAGAAAATGGCACCGCTGGTCGTGCGGCTTTACAACCAGATGCCGGAGCCGAAATACGTGATCGCGATGGGGGCGTGCGCGATTTCCGGGGGTCCGTTCAAGGAGGGCTACAACGTGCTCAAGGGGATCGACCGCTATATCCCGGTGGATGTCGCGATTCCCGGCTGCCCGCCGCGTCCGGAGGCGCTGCTCGAGGGGCTGATCAAGCTCCAGGAAAAAATTGCGGGCCAGCGTCTGTTCGGTCCGAACCGGGCAAGGCATGCGGATACGCGCGATGCGGCCGAGTATCCTGTGCCCGCCTATGGCGCGCACGATCTCGAGCCGGCGCTGAACCCCGCCGTCTTTAAGCCCGTCCCCGCGAGGAGGGATGCGGAATGACCGGCACCCTCGAAGCGATCCGTGCCGCGATGCCGTCGGCGGGAGTGGAACTCGTCAACAACCCGAGCCCGTGCGGCCAGCATTCGCTGCGGGTCGAGCGCAAAGATGCGCTCGCGGTGGCGGAATTTCTGCGCGACCGGCTGGGCTATGATTTTTGCTCGAATGTCAGCGGGGTGGACTGGCCGACCCGGAAGGTCAAGGAAACGAACACAAAAAAAGAGGTGGTGGACGGCGTTGAGAAGGAGGTCAAAACGACAACCGAGCGAGATGTGCCGGGGTTCCTGGAAGTGGTTTACCATCTCTATTCGATTTCCGAAAACTCCGGCCCGCTCACCCTGCGCGTGCGGACCGGCGACCGGGAGGCCGACGTGTCGGTCCCCTCGCTCACACCGGTCTGGAAGAGCGCGGATTTTCAGGAGCGCGAGGCGTTTGACCTTTTCGGGATCCGCTTCGACGGGCACCCCGACCTCCGCCGGATATTGATGTGGGATGAGTTCGCGGATTTTCCGATGCGCAAAGACTACGTGCCGCCGGACGACTTCGAATACGAGCCGACACCGCACGACGAGATCCTGGCTAAGGTCAAAGCAAGAACGGAGGCCGCATGAGCGATCTGCAGACGATTGATGTCTCGCTTGGGCCGCAGCATCCCTCGACGCACGGGGTCTTTCGCATGAACGTCACGCTCGACGGCGAGACGATCACCCGGCTCCAGCCGGTCTTCGGATACCTCCATCGGAACCACGAAAAAATCGCCGAGGGCAACTCATGGCTGGCGGCGATGCCCTACACCGACCGGCTCGACTACATCTGCCCGCTTACAAACAACTGGGCGTATGCGCTCGCGGTCGAGAAGCTCGCGGGGATCGAGGTCGCCGAGCGCGCGGAATTCCTCCGCGTGATCACCGCCGAGCTCACCCGCTTGCAGAACCACGTCGCATTTCTCGGATTTATCCTCGGCGACATGGGTGCCTGGGGGACCGCGCTCATGTATGCGTTTCGCGAGCGTGAAAAAATCCTCGATCTTTTCGAGTCGCTCACCGGCGCGCGGATGATGTGCAACTACATGCGGTTCGGCGGGTGTCGCTGCGACCTGCCGCCCGGCTGGCTGGATGCTACGCGCAAGCTGGTGGACGGGTTCCCCGCATTTCTCGACGAGATGGAGGCGCTGCTCAACGGCAACGAGATCCTCCTCGCGCGCCTGCAAGGGGTCGCTCCGCTCAGTGCCGCACGCGCGATCAACGGCGGTCTGTCGGGTCCGGTCCTCCGCGCCTCGGGGGTGGATTACGACATCCGCAAGGCCGACGGATACGGGATCTACAGCCGTTTCAAATTCCGTGTGCCGCGAGGTGTCGTCGGCGATTGCTTCGACCGGTTCATGCTCCGCGTTCTCGAGGCCCGCGAGTCGGTCGAAATCCTCAAGCAGGCGATCGCCGGGATCCCCGATGGCCCGGTCGTCAACCCGAAGGCTAAGCAGCGTGGGCTGCGTCCGCCGGCCGGCGAAGCCTACGGGCGGATCGAAGGCCCGAAGGGCGAGCTCGGGTTTTACCTCATCTCCGACGGCGGCGACAAGCCGTTCCGGTTTCGGATCCGTCCGCCCAGCCTCATCAACCTCACACTGCTCGAGGAACTCTGCCTCGGCACAAAACTCGCCGACGTCATGGTCATCCTTGGGTCAATTGACATCGTGCTGGGGGAGGTGGACCGGTGAAGAAAATGCGAAATGCGAAATGTGAAATGCGAAATGGGGGCGCAAGCGCCCGTTTGCCGCTTCGCGGGGTGATTCTTGCATTTCACATCCGTGTTCACCACCCAAGCCATTCCTCATTCCTCATTTCCCATTCCGCATTTTTCCAATGAACTTTCCCGGCTCCGGCATTATCAAAGGCCTTGCGGTCACCGCGCGCAACATGGCGGGGAGCTATATCGAGAAGGACCGGCTCACGACCGAGCAGTATCCTGAGGAGCGACCGACGCTCCCGGAGAATTCGCGCAGCTTTCCGTTCCTTGTTTTTGACGGCGAAGATCCCGAGTCCGGGATGCGATGCACGTCGTGCAAAATCTGCGAAAAGGAATGTCCGCCGCAGTGCATTTACATCGTCCAGGACCGGGATGCGGCCGGCAAGGCACTCAAGCGTCCGAAGGTTTTCGACATTGATATCGCCGTCTGCATGAGCTGCCAGATCTGCGTCGAGGTCTGCCCGTTCGAGTCCATTCGGATGGACCAGGTTTACGAGCTGAGCTCGTACGACCGGTTCGGGGCGCTCGTTCTCGACAAGCCGAAGCTCCTGAAATCGAACGCATATTATCACGGCATCCACCCGACCGAGGCGGCCGAGACCGATGCCCGGCTTGAGGCCGACCGGAAGAAAAAGGAGGCCGCCGCAGCAGCGAAGGCGGCGAAGGTTGCGGCAGAAAAAGTGGTGAAGGCGGCTCAACCGGAGGCCCAGCCATGATGGCACTTCTTGATCGTGCGCCTGTTGAACTGCTCCACTGGTTTCTCGGAGTGCTTGGCTCGTTTGGCGTGCCCGCGTGGATCCTTGCGATCATTTCCGCGCTGATCATCATCGGCACGATCATCGGGGTTTTTCTTGGTCTGTTTGCGCTGACCTCGGTGATGGAGCGCAAGATCCTCGCCCGCGTGCAGAACCGTTACGGCCCGAACCGCGTCGGTCCGTTTGGGCTCTTCCAGCCGGTTGCCGACGGGATCAAGATGATCACCAAGGAAGACCTTGTGCCCCGCACTGCGGACTGGGTTGTCCACCTCCTCGCGCCCGTGGTGATGATGGTCCCCGCGCTCATGGTCCTTGCGATTCTACCTTACGGGCGGGGCATGGTGCCGGCCGAGTTCGACGCGGGAATCCTCTACTTTTTTGCGGTCGGTGCGGGGACTGAGGTTGCGGTCTTCATGGCCGGATGGGCGAGCAACAACAAGTATTCCGTGCTCGGCGCGATGCGCGCGATCGCGCAGATGATCAGCTACGAGCTGCCGCTCGTGATCTCGGCGATCGTCGCCGCGATGATTGCGGGCTCGCTCTCGCCGTCCGCCATCGTCGCCGCCCAGAGCGGGTTCGCGTTCGGATTTCTTCCCCAATGGTTCGCATTCACCCCGTGGGGGTTCGCGGCCGCGTTCATCTTCTACATCTGCGCGCTCGCTGAGTCGAACCGCTCGCCGTTCGACCTCCCCGAGGGGGAATCTGAACTCGTCGCCGGGCACCTCACCGAATACTCCGGCTTCAAATATGCGACGTTCTTCATGGCCGAATACGTCGGGATGTTTGCGATCTGCGGGATGTTCGTGACACTGTTCCTTGGCGGATGGCAGGCGCCGCTGCCGTTCCTCGACATCGTGCCGTCGTGGTGCTGGTTCTTCGGAAAAGCCTGCTTTGTCGCGTTCACGATGATCTGGGTCCGCGCGACCGTACCTCGGCTGCGGATTGACCACCTGCTCGCGTTCGCATGGAAATTTCTGTTGCCGATGAGCTTCGCCGCATTCCTCTCCGCCGCCGCCTGGCACTATGCCGGACGCGGACCGCTCGCATGGCTCACCTCGCTCGCCATCGTCGGAATCCCGTATCTCGTCCTCGGCACCGCGTTCACAAACCGCTTCGCCGTCAGTCGGCGGACCTACCAATTTTCCGAATGAACTGCGAATTTCTCAAAACGTTTTTTACGGACCCGATGAAGCTTGTCGGCGAGTGGTTTGTGATCCTGCCTGCGCTGGTCCTGTTGCTCTCGACGGCGGCGGCGGTCGTCGTGCGCAACCTCATCCATGCGGCACTCCTGCTCACCCTGAGCTTCATCGCGCTCGGCATCACCTTCATCGCGCTCGGGGCGGAGTTTGTCGGATTCGTCCAGCTTCTCGTCTATGTCGGCGCGGTCGCGATGATCATCGTCTTTGCGATCCTCCTTACCCGTCCCGACCAGCTTACGAAATCCGGGTCCGCTCTCTCGGGGATCGGTCCGGCCGGAGGCGCAGCCATCGGGTTTGCGCTGCTGGCCGCGCTGCTGACATTCGTTTTTTCGAGCCCGATGGCGCGGAAGCCACTGCCCGCGTCGGTGTCCGCCCCGGTCGCCGCGATTGGCGAGGCACTCATGGGCGACTATGTCGTCGTGCTGATCGTGATCGGAGTCCTTCTCACCGCCGCGCTCGTCGGGGCGGCGGTCATCGCCATGGAGGACAAACCATGACGCTTCAAATCGTCCTCGCCATCTCCGCTGTCCTCTTCGCGCTCGGACTCGCCGCCGCGCTCTCGCGGTCGAATGCGATCATGATCCTCATCGGGATCGAGCTCATGCTCGGTGCCGCGAACCTTAACTTCATTGCATTCTGGAGGTTCTCCGACAATCCGTCCGACCTCGCCGGGATTATGTTTGCGATCTTCGCGATCGCCGTCGCCGCCGCCGAGGCCGCCGTCGGGCTCGCGATCATCATCCTCGTCCACCGGAAAATCAAAAGCGTCGAGGCCGACGACGCCTCGAATTTGAAAGGCTAAAACAAATGCGAAATTTGAAATGGGAAATGAGAAATTGGGGCGCAAGCACCCATGTCCCGCTACGCGGAGCGCTCGTTCCATTTCAAATTTCAAATTTCAAATTTCAAACTTCATGATCGCCCTGATCCCCATCCTTCCCTTGGTTGCTGCGGGTGCGACCGCGCTAATGACGCGCGGGCGGCGTGGTCCTGCGGCGGCACTGGTGATCGCCGCACAGGCGGGCGCGACGGTGCTGAGTCTGCTGGCGTTTTTGCAGACGCTTGGACATGGGTTTCAGCGCGAGTTTTTTAATTTCCCCTGGCTGAGCCTTGGTGCCGAGACGCTGAGCCTCGGGCTGCTGCTCGATCCGCTGAGCGGGGGGATGGTGATGATGGTGTCGTTCGTCTCGCTGCTGATCTTCATCTACAGCGTCGGCTACATGAAGGAGGATCCGAATTTTGTGAGGTTCTTCTGTTTTCTGTCGCTCTTCTCCGCCGCGATGCTCGGGGTCGTGCTCTCGAATAGCCTGCTGCTCACGTTCATCTGCTGGGAGCTTGTCGGGCTGGCGTCGTACCTCCTCATCGGATTCTGGTTCCACAAGCCCTCGGCGGCTGCGGCCGCGAAAAAGGCGTTCATCACCACGCGCATCGGCGACATGGGATTTCTGCTCGGCATGCTCTGGCTCTACTCGGCTTCGGGCACGCTGTTGTTTTACGATGGCGTGCACGGATGTCTTGAGGTCGGCGCGCTCGAGGCGATGGCGGCAAAGACCGCGTGCATGGGGCTTGCGGTCTCCAACTGCATCGCGCTTCTGATCTTCTGCGGGGCGGCCGGAAAATCCGGACAGTTCCCGCTCCACGTCTGGCTGCCGGATGCCATGGAGGGTCCGACCCCGGTCAGCGCGCTAATCCATGCGGCGACGATGGTCGCGGCCGGCGTCTATCTTGTCGCCCGAATGTTCCCGCTCTTTGCGGCGACCGGGGTGGTTTCAGCTTCGCTGAGCGTCGTCGCATGGATCGGGGCGTTCACCGCGCTCTTCGCCGCGCTCATCGCGGTCGCGCAGACCGACATCAAGCGGATCCTCGCGTATTCGACGGTCTCGCAGCTCGGGTTCATGATGCTCGCGCTCGGCGTCGGCAGCGTCACCGCCGCGATGGTCCACTTGATCGCCCATGCGTTCTTCAAAGCCCTCCTTTTCCTCGGCGCGGGCTCGGTCATCCACGGGATCCACGGTGAGCAGGATATCCGGAACATGGGCGGGCTGAGAAAATTCCTGCCGGTTACGTTTGCGACGTATGCCATCGGCATGATGGCACTCTCCGGAGTTCCGTTCTTTTTCTCCGGGTTCTGGAGCAAGGACGAGATCCTTCACGTCGCGCACGGTTGGCCGGTCTCGCAGGCACCATTTCTCATGGCTGTTGCCGCGGCATTTCTCACCGCGTTCTACATGACCCGGCAGATGTGCTACGTGTTCGGCGGATCGTATCGCGGGCATGCTCACCCGCATGAAAGCCCGGCCGTGATGACCGTGCCGCTCGGCATCCTCGCCGCCGCCGCCGTCCTGATGTCCATCCCCGCGACCCCGGCGTGGCCGTGGTTCGAGGGGTATCATACCGGCCATGCTCCAACGCTGAATTTTTCGCGCCTCCTCGAGCCCGGGTTTCTGACGATTGCCGGGCTCTCGGTCGTCGTCGTGTCGCTCGGGATCGGCCTCGGATACCTTCTCTACCGAAGGGTGGGGGAGGCATCTGATCCGGTTCAAAATCTTTTGCCGGGTTTGTATCGCGCGCTTTCGAGCAGATTTTGGGTTGATGAGATCTACGGCGCGACCGTCGTGCGCTGGCTGGCCGGGCTCGGCGCGCTGGCTGGCTTCATCGAGCGGCGGGTTCTTGCCGGGATTGTCGCGCTCGTCGGTGCGGCGTCGCTGGTCGCATCGGCTGTCGGCAACCTCTTCGACAAATTTTGGATCGACCTTGGATTCGACAGCCTCTGCGGCGGGCTCCGCGACGGCGGGGATCTCTTTTCCTCGTGGGAAAGCGGGCGCGTGCAGGGCTACCTGCGTTTTCTGGGCGTCGGGGTGGTTCTCATTCTCATCATGATCGGATGGCTTCTCTCATGACTTTCCTCACTCTCATTCCATTTGTCGGGGCACTGGTTGTCGCTTTTCTGCCATCCGGTCGCATCGCCCGCGGCGTCGGCCTGGCATTCCTTCTCGGCGCGCTCGGGTTTGCGCTCGGGCTCGCGCTTGGCTACGACCGGGCTGCCGGCGGAATCCAGTTTCTAGAGCGGCACGCGTGGATCCCCGCGCTCGGCGTGGAATACGTTGTCGGAGCGGACGGCCTGAGCCTGATGCTCCTGCTGCTGACAACCCTCGTCACGCCGTTTGCGGTCCTTGCGGCGGGGCCGGGGATCACGAGGCTCCATATCGTGCTGATCCTGCTTCTGGAGACGGCGCTCATCGGGACGTTCACCGCGCTCAATTTCATCCACTGGTTTCTTTACTACGAGCTGAGCCTTGTGCCCGCATTCCTGCTCATCCGGTCGCCGGGAACGAAGGCTGCGACCGCCGCCGCGCTGAGGTTTTTCATCTACACTCTGCTCGGCGGGCTTGCGATGCTCATCGGGTTTCTGGCGATCCAGCTTGCGACCGGGACGTTCGATCTGATCCGGCTCGGAACGATGGGCGGTGTTGTGGATGTCCTGCTCGCTGCAAAATTCGGATCGCCCGCCGCCGGGCTGCTCGTCTTCTGCTGCCTGTTTCTCGGGCTTGCGGTGAAGGTGCCGGTCGTTCCGTTTCACACCTGGCTTCCCGACGCGTATGCCGAGGCGCCGTCCCCGGTCACGATGCTGCTCACCGGGTTGATGTCGAAGATGGGTGTCTATGGGTTTTTGAGGCTGCTGGTCCCGCTTTTTCCGCAGCGCATGCAGGAGCTTGCGACCCCGTTGCTGTGGCTCGCCCTCGCGACGATCATCTTCTCCGCGCTCACCGCGCTCGCGCAGACCGACATCAAGCGGATCTTTGCGTATTCCTCGATCAACCACCTCGGCTACTGCCTGCTCGGGATTTTTGCTGTCGCGGCCGTGCCGGCGGGAGCACCGGTCGCGCGCGCTGCGGCGATGAACGGCGTGCTGCTCCAGATCTTCAACCACGGGCTCACCGCCTCTGCCCTGTTCTGCTTCGTCGCGTTCATCGAGCGTCGCAGCGGCGGGCTTCGGGGGATCGCCGACTTCGGCGGACTTCGCACCGCCGCACCGATTCTTGCCGGGCTCATGGGGATCGCGATCTTCTCGTCGCTCGGGCTCCCTGGGCTCAACGGATTTGTCGGCGAGATCCTCATCTTCGGAGGCACGTTCCACCTCGTCTGGTGGGCGGTCTCGCTCGCAGCGATCGGGCTCTTCGTCACCGCAGTCTTCCTGCTCACGCTCATCCAAAAAGTTTTCACAGGCCCGCTGTCGGAACGCTGGACGAAATTCCCCGATCTGACCGCGCCCGAGATCGTGATCGTCGCGCCTGCGATCGCGCTAATGTTCGTGCTCGGAATTTACCCGCAGCTTCTCATCTCCCTCTTCAACCACTAGCATGATCCTCACCGCGACATTTCTTTCCGCCTTCGCCGGGGCCGCGCTTGTCCTGCTCCTGCCCGAGTGCATGGCCGGGCTCGCCAAGTGGATCGCGCTCGCCGCCGCGCTGGTCGGGCTTGGGTTCGCCTCCGCCGCATTTGTCGGCTACGACAATGCCGGACCGCATTTTCAGTTCCTGACCACCATCCCGTGGATCCCGCAACTCGGGATTTCGTTCTTCACTGGGGCCGACGGGATCAGCATCGTCATGCTCGTACTCACCGGGGTCATCGCGGTGACCGGCACGCTTTTCTCATGGAATGTCATCCGTCGGCCGCGCGCATTTTTTGCATTTTTCCTAACGATCATCGGCGGGGTCTATGGGGTATTCCAGAGCTTCGACCTCTTCCTGCTCTTTGTCTTTTACGAGATCGTCATCATCCCGAAATACTTCCTCATCGCGGCCTGGGGATCCACGAACCGCGAATACGGGGCGATGAAGCTGACGATGTATTCGGTCGCCGGCAGTGCGCTTGTCCTGCTCGTGATGATCGCCACCTACGCGGCCTCCGGCGCGCATTCGTTTGACCTTTTCACCCTCGCCGATCCGGCCAGGGCGCACTTTGCGCCCGGCTTCCAGGCGTGGGCATTTCCCGTGATGTTCGTTGGTTTCGGCGTGCTCGCTGGCCTCTGGCCGCTGCACACATGGGCGCCGACCGGCCACGTCGCCGCGCCGACTGCAGTCTCGATGCTCCTTGCGGGCGTCGTCATGAAGCTCGGTTCCTACTCCGCGCTCCGCGTTGCCATGACGCTTTTCCCGGCCGGGCTCGACCAATGGCGGGTTCCGATCGCCGTGCTCGCCACGGCGGGGATCGTCCTCGGCGCACTCGTCGCCCTTGCCCAGAAGGATCTAAAATTCACCGTCGGCTACTCGAGCATCGCGCACATGGGGTTTGTCCTTCTCGGGCTGATGACGCTCAATCTGGCCGGGCTGACGGGATCGGTTCTTCAGATGTTTTCGCATGGCATCATTGGTGGTCTCCTGTTTGCCGTTGTCGGGCGGATGATCTACGACCGCACGCACACCCGCGACATCGCGGAGCTCGGGCAGATGAACCTGACAAAGGCGCTTCCGTTCGCCGCGTTCACGTTCACCGTCGCCTCGGTCGCCTCGATGGGCCTGCCCGGGTTCAGCGGGTTCATCGCCGAGTTCACAATCCTGAGCGGCTCGTGGAGATCGCTTCCGTGGCTCCTCATCCCCGTCGGCATCGGCGTCGTCGTGACCGTCGCGTTCACCCTTTGCGCGCTCCAGCGCACGTTTTTTGCGTCCGACGAATCCTCTGCGCCCGCGCCCACGCTCGACCCGATCACCTTTCCCGAAAAGCTCGGTGCCGTGATCCTCATCGCCTCCACCGTGTTTGTCGGCCTTTTCCCATCAATCCTGCTCGACCCGATCCTCCGCAGTTTCGGGAGCCCGCTCATGCACGGGATCTTCCGGTAAGATGAAAATACCAGAACTGCCGTCCGAACTACGTGGCGGCATGGTGGAGCATCGTCAACTGGCCGTTTGACGAGGAGCGCTCATTGCCGCCTATCTCGCGCGCAACGCGCTGACGCTGGTGAGGATGCCCGCGATCATCGAGTAGGCGACGACGCCGACGAACAGCGCGACAAGAAGGATGATCGCCGGTTGGATGAGCGTGGTGAGGTGGCCGATCCGGGAGGTGAGCTCGCGGTCGTAGCGGCGCGCCGCCCGCTCGAGGGCGGATGCGATGTCGCCGGTCTGCTCGCCGACGCTCAGGATGTCCATGAGGACCGGCGGAAAAAAGCCGACCCGACGGAGTGCGGATGCGAGGGCGGTTCCCTCGCCGACCATCGCCGCGACTTTCGCGAGAAGGCCGCGCAGGTAAACGTTTGCGGTGGCGGCCATCATGAGGTTGATCCCGTGGAGCAGGTTCACGCCGTTCGAGACGAGCGTGGAGAGCGTCTGCAGCATCTCGGCGTAGAACTTCGCCCGGAGGACCGGGCCGACAACCGGGAGGTTGAGCATTGCGCGGTGCCACCACGTCTTGCCCGACGGCGTGCTGACCGCCGCGCGGACGATGACGACCGTCGCACCGGTGAACGCGATGATCGCCCACCACCAGCGCCCGCAAAACCCGCTCACGGCGATCAGGATCTGCGTGATCAGTGGCAGCTTCTGGCCGGATTTTCCGAGGAGCACCGAGAGCTGGGGCACGAGGAATGTCAGGAAGATGAACATCAGGACGATCGCCGACGCAAAGACGATGCTCGGGTAAAGGAGCGAGCTCACGACCCGCTTGCGCAGGTCCTCGATGAGCTCGAGATACGCGCACTGGCGCTTGAGGATCTGCGGCAGCGCGCCACCCGCCTCTCCGGCCGCGACCAGGTTGCAGTAGAGCGCGTCGAACGTCCGCCCGCAGTCGCGCAGGGCCTGCGAAAAACTCACCCCGTCGCGCACCCGCTGCCGAAGCTTCGCGGCTACCACACGGACATCGGATTTTTCCTGCCGCTGCTCGATCACCTTCAGCGCGCCCTCGAGCTGGAGCCCGGCCTCGAGCAGCTCAGCAAGCTCCTCGGTGAAATACAGAAGCTGGGCGGACGACAGCCGGGTGACCCCGATCTGCCCGGGATCGGATTTTTTGGCGGGGGTGTCGTTTCCGGTTACGCTCACCGGCTGGAGCCCCTTCCCGCGCAGGATCCGGTAGGCGTCCGCCCGGGTGTTTGCCGGGATTACCCCCGACAGAACCCCGCCGCCCGGCTCGGTCGCCTTGTAGGAAAAATCTGGCACAGCGGATCGGACTGGCGGGAGTTCAGAGAATTCGGTTGCGGCGGCTCCGGGCTACTTTGCGGCTTCAAGCGCCTGGTCGAGATCGGCGATGATGTCGGCGATGTTCTCGATGCCGACCGAGAGGCGGATGTAATCCTGCGTGACCCCGGTGGCGGCCTGCTCGTCTGCGGTGAGCTGCTGGTGGGTTGTCGAGGCCGGGTGGATGACCAGACTCTTCGAATCGCCGATGTTCGCAAGGTGGGAAAACAGCTTCACCGACTCGATGAATTTCTTTCCGGCCACGAGCCCGCCATGAATCCCGAACCCGACGATCCCGCCGAACCCGTCCTTGAGGTATTTTGCGGCGTTCGCATGGTCCGGGCTGTCGGGAAGGCCTGGGTAAACGACCCATGCCACCGACGGATGGCTTTTCAGGTGCCTTGCGACGGCGAGCGCGTTTTCCGAATGCCGGGCGATCCTGAGCGGGAGCGACTCGAGCCCTTGGAGGAACTGGAACGCGTTGAACGGGCTCAGTGCCGCGCCGATGTCGCGTAGGAGCTGGACGCGAACCTTCAGGATGAACGCGACGTTTCCCATCCCGGGGACGTTGCCGAGCGCATCCCAAAAAACCAGCCCGTGGTAGCTGGGGTCCGGCTCGGTAAACTCGGGGAATTTCCCGTTGTTCCACGCGAATTTCCCGGAGTCCACAATGACCCCGCCGATCGACGTCCCATGCCCGCCGACATACTTCGTCGCCGAGAGCACGACGATGTCGGCTCCGTACTCGATCGGCCTCACCAGCCCGACCCCGACCGTGTTGTCCACGACCAGCGGAATCCCTGCCTCGTGCGCGATTTTTGAGAGAGCCTCAAAATCCGGCACGTCGAGCTTCGGGTTGCCGATTGTTTCGGCGTAGATTGCGCGGGTCCGGGGGGTAATCGCCTTTCGGAAGGCCTCCGGATCTTTCGAATCCACGAAGACGACCTTCCGCCCGAGCTTCGGAAACGTGTAGTGGAAGAGCTGGTAGGTCCCTCCGTAAAGGTTGTTCGCCGAGACGATTTCGTCGCCGACCTGCGTGATCGCCAACAGCGCGAACGTCGTCGCCGCCTGCCCGCTCGCCACCGCGAGCGCACCGGTCCCGCCCTCGATCGCGGCCATCCGCTGCTCGAAGACATCCGTCGTCGGATTCATCATCCGGGTGTAGATATTCCCGAATTCTTTCAGCGCAAAAAGATTCGCGGCGTGTTCGGTGGATTTAAAAACGTAGGATGTCGTCTGGTAGATCGGGACCGCGCGTGATCCGGTCGTCGGGTCGGGAACTTGGCCGGCATGGAGGGAGATGGTTTCAAGGCACTGTCGCATAATGGCCGCATATATTAGACCGTCGCAGGGGAATTTCCAAGCCGATCTTCAGGCGATCTTGCGCTGCCGGGTGCTATTTCTTGCCAAGCGGGTTCCGGGATTTCATGATCCGAAGTGCTATGGATGCCTTGATTGATCTTCTGCAACAGAACGCGCTGATGCCGCGGGCCGACATGGCCCGCCTGCTGGACAAGGATCCGGCGGAGCTGGATTCTGCGATCACGAAGCTCGAGGCCGAGGGGGTGATCCTGGGCTATCAGGCGATCATCAACCGCGAGAAGTGGGATACCGAGAAGGTGACGGCGATCATCGAGGTAAAGATCACGCCCGAGCGGGACGGCGGGTTCGACCGGATCGCCTCGCGCATCGCGAAATTTGAGGAGGTGCAGAGCTGCTATCTGGTGAGCGGCGGCTACGACCTGCTGATCGTGATCGAGGCGGCCAGCCTCCGGAACGCGGCGGCATTTGTCGCGGAGAAGCTCAGCACGATCGGCGCGGTCCAGGCGACGGCCACGCATTTCCGCCTGAAAACCTACAAGGAAAATGGCACGTTCCACCAGCTCGAGACCGCCGCCGAGCGGCTCTCCGTCTCCCCGTGAGCATCAGGATCGCCGAACACGTCCGCGACATCCCGCGCTCCGGGATCCGTGACTTTTTTGAGATTGTGCAGACGATGGACGACGTTGTTTCGCTGGGGATCGGCGAGCCGGATTTTGCGACGCCGTGGCATATCCGCGAGGCCGCAATCTACGCACTCGAGCGCGGGCGCACCGGCTACACGTCGAACCTCGGGCTCCCCCGGCTGCGCCGCTCGATCGCCGATTACGCGCGCAAAAAATTCGGGCTCTGCTACGAGCCGCTGTCCGAGGTGCTCGTCTCGGTCGGCGTGTCCGAGGCGATTGATCTTGCGCTGCGGGCGTTGCTCGATCCGGGCGACGAGGTCCTCTACCATGAGCCGTGCTATGTGTCGTATGCGCCGAGCATCGTGCTCGCGCGGGGGGTTGCGCGGGCGATCAGGACGCGGGCGGAGGACGAGTTTCGGCTCACGGCCGCCGCGCTTGAGGACGCGATCACCCCGCGCTCGCGCGTGCTCATGCTGAATTTTCCGACGAACCCGACCGGTGCCACGATGTCGCCCGGCGACCTTGCGGAAATCGCGGAGGTGTGCATCCGCCACGATCTGGTCGTCATGACCGACGAGATCTACAGCGAGATCATCTTCGACGACGGCGCGCACACAAGCATCGCCGGGCTTCCGGGCATGAAGGAACGCACGATTTTTCTCCACGGCGTGTCGAAGGCGTTTGCGATGACCGGATGGCGGATCGGCTTCGCGTGCGCGCCCGCCGCGCTCGTCGAGGCGATGATGAAAATCCACCAATACGCGATCCTCTGCGCGCCGATCATGGGCCAGGACGCGGCGATCGAGGCGCTCGATCGCGGCGAGCAGAGTGTCGAAAAAATGCGGCGCGAATACGAGGCGCGCCGGAACTTCATCGTCCGCGCGCTCAACGACATGGGGCTCGCCTGCCACAAGCCGAAAGGCTCGTTCTACGTCTTCCCGAACATCTCGTCCACCGGGCTCACAAGCCGGGAATTTTCGATGCGCCTTCTCAGTGAGGAAAAAGTTGCCGTCGTCCCCGGCACGGCGTTCGGGCCGAGCGGCGAAGGCCATGTCCGGTGCAGCTTTGCCACCGGCCTCGACCAGATCAAAACCGCCATGGAGCGGATGGCCGGGTTTGTCGCGCGGGCGAAGTGACCAGCGGGAGGCTCACCGCGTCTGGCCGGTGCCGCGAATCTGGTATTTGTAGGAGGTCAGTTCCTCGAGTGCCATCGGGCCGCGTGCGTGAAGCTTGTCGGTGCTGATCCCGATCTCCGCGCCAAATCCGAACTCCCCGCCGTCGGTGAACCGGGTGGATGCATTCCAATAGACGGTCGCCGAATCAACCCCGGATAGGAATTTCTCCGCAGCCGCCGGGTCGGCGGTGATGATCGCATCGCTGTGGTGAGATCCAAATTCTTCGATATGTGCGACCGCCTCGTCGAGCGAATCCACTACGCGGACCGAGAGGATGAGGTCGAGGTATTCCGTGCGCCACGACTGCTCGTCCGCCTTGCGGAGCGGCTTGTAGCCGAGACCGGCTAGAAGCTGGAACGCTTCGGGGTCGGCTCGCATCTCGACCGGATAGGCACTAAACGCGGGAGCGGCGGCGGCAAAAAACCGGGAGGCGATATCGCGGTGGACGAGTAGGGTTTCCATCGCGTTGCAGACGCCCGGGCGCTGGCATTTCGCGTTGATTGCGATGTCGCGCGCCATCGCGCAGTCGGCATCGCGGTCCACATAGACATGGCAGATTCCGTCGTAGTGCTTGATGACTGGCATCCGGGCGTGGGTGACGACGTGCTCGATCAGCGAGTGGCCGCCGCGCGGGATGATCACGTCCATGAACCCGTCCATTTGCGCCATGATTTTGACCGCCTCGCGGTCGGTGGTTGGGATGAGCTGCACGGCGGATTCGGGGAGTCCTGCGCGGGCACCGCCCGCCTGGAGGGCGTCGGCGATGGCGAGATTCGAGGAGATCGCCTCCGAGCCGCCTCGCAGGATGACTGCGTTGCCAGCCTTCAGGCACAGGACCGCCGCGTCGCTCGTTACGTTCGGGCGCGACTCGTAGATGATCCCGATCACGCCGATCGGCGTCCGGATTTTTGTGATGCGGATCCCGTTCGGAGGCGTCCACTCGCGGAGGATCTCTCCGACCGGATCCGGCAGGCTTGCGACCTGGCAGATCCCGGCGGCCATCTCGGCGATGCGATTTTCTGTGAGCCGGAGCCGGTCGAGTGCGGCCTTCGAGAGGCCGTTGGTTTCCGCGCGGGCGAGGTCATCGGCATTGGCTACGACGAGCGCGTGCGAGCGCGCGCCGAGTTCGTCGGCCATCGCGTGGAGGATGTCCGCCTTTTGCGCGGCGGTGAGCGCGGCAAGTTGGCGGGAGGCGGCGCGCGCGCGCGCGCCGATCGCGTGGATTTGTTCCTGGAGGTTGCTCATGGCGGGATTGTCGTTTTGATTCGGAGCGGGATCAAGAACTTGGCTTGTCGGGGCGGGTCATTCGAGGCGCACCCGCGGGTCCACGACCGCGTAAAGGACATCGGAGACGAGGTTTCCGACGAGCACGAGGGCGGCGACGATGAAGTTGAGGGCGACGAGCGTCGGGTAATCGCGCTCGAGGACCGCCTCGTAGCCCATGCGTCCCATGCCCGGATACGCAAAGATCGTCTCGACGATCACCGCGCCGCCGAGCAGTGCCGGGAGGAGCCCTCCGATGCCGGTGACAAGCGGGCGGATCGAGTTGCGCAGCGCGTGTTTGTAGAAGACGACATCCTCGTCGAGGCCCTTCGCGCGCGCGGTGCGGATGTAGTCCTCGCGCAGGGTCTCGAGCATGCTGGCCCGGATGTAGCGCGACTGGACGGCGATCCCGCCGAGCGCGAGGATCACTGCGGGCAGGGCGACGTGCCATACCTGGTCGAGGCCGGACGCAAGGATGTTCGGAAAATCGATTCCGAACGAACGGGTGCCGAGCACGGGGACCGACGTCCATTTGACGAGCCCGATGATCGCGAGGTTTGCGATCCAGAATGTCGGCACGGCGATGAAGACGAACGCCACAAGCGAGGCGCGGAGGTCGGGCGGACGTCCGGCATGGCGCGCGCAATACATCCCGAGGAGGAGCCCGAACGAGAGCGCGATCGTGATGGAAGCAATGTTGAGGGTGATCGTCGCGGGCATCCGCTCAAGGATGCGCCCGAGCACCGGCCGGTCGTCCTTGATGCTGCGGAGCCGACCGGTGAAGAGATCCCGCATGTTCAGCAGATATTGCTCATGGATCGGCCGGTCGAGGTGGAACTTCTTCTTAAACATCTCACGCACCTGCGGCGTGATTTTAGGGTTCAATTCGCCCCACGGATACGGACTCCCCGGTGCCATCGTCATCATGAGAAACGAGACCAGGCTGATCCCGAAAAGCAGGACGACCCCGATGAGAAGCCGACGGACGATGAACGGGATCACAGCGGCCTATTCTGCGGGACCGGTTGCGATTTCCCACATGCCGCCGACCCCGCCGCCGGATTCGTAGCAGTCGAGTTCGCGGACCCGGCGGGCATGGCGGCCGCCGTCGAACGGGGTCGCCAGCCAGATGTCGAGGATGCGGAGAACGTTTGTGATCGAGATCACCCGCGCGCCGATCGAGAGGACGTTCGCGTTGTTGTGCCTGCGCGAGAGCTCGGCGGTCTCGTCGTTCCAGCAGAGCGCACATCGGATCCCGCGAACCTTGTTGGCGGCGATCGCCTCGCCGTTGCCCGAACCGCCGAGGACGATCCCCCGCTCGGTCTCGCCGCGCGCGACCGACTCAGCGGACGGGATGACAAAAACCGGGTAGTCCGAACTCGCGTCGGAATGGGTGCCGCAGTCGAGCACGTCGTGCCCGGCCGCCTTCAGGTGGGCGATGATCCGCTGCTTGTAGGCGAACCCCGCGTGGTCGCTACCGATGCTGATTTTCAATGGATGTGTTGTTCGGAATGTGGTGCCTGCGCGACAAGCCCAAGATCCTCGAGGAGCTGGCGGTCGTCATCCACCCCTGGGTTTCCCGCAGTGAGCAGGCGGTCGCCGTAAAAAATCGAGTTGGCACCCGCGTAGAAGCAGAGTGCCTGGGCCTCGCGGGAGAGGCGGCTGCGGCCGGCCGAGAGGCGGACTTTGGCCTTCGGAAGCATGATCCTCGCGGTGGCGATCATGCGCACGAGGTCGAAGACATCCACCGGGGGCTCATCTTCGAGCGGGGTTCCGGGCATCGGCATCAGGCAGTTGATCGGCACGCTCTCGGGCGGCGGATCAAAGTTGCAGAGGACCTCGAGCATCCGCAGCCGGTCGGTCACCGACTCGCCCATCCCGATGATTCCGCCGCAGCAGACGCTGAGCCCGGCCCGCTGCACCGCGCCGATCGTGTCGAGGCGGTCCTGGAACGTGTGGGTGGTGACGATGTAGGAATAGTGCTCGGGAGACGTGTCAATATTGTGGTTGTAGGCGGTGAGGCCGGCGTCGCGGAGATCGTTCGCCTCGTCGTCGCCGAGTTGGCCGAGCGTCACGCAGACTTCGAGCCCGAGCCGGCTGACCTCACGAACGGTCTCAAGCATCCGGTCGAATTTCGGCTCTCCCTTGCGCACCCCCCGCCATGCCGCGCCCATGCAGAACCGGGTCGAGCCGTTCGCCTTCGCCATCTGCGCGACCGGCAGCACGTCGTCCACCGTCATCAGTGCCTGCCGCTCAACCCCGGAGTCATGGTGCGCGCTCTGCGAGCAATACCCGCAGTCCTCGCTACAGCCGCCGGTCTTCACGCTCAGCAGCGTGCAGAGCTGGACCTCGTTCTTGTTCCAGAATTCCAGATGCGTCCGGCGGCTCTCGCCGATCAGATCAAAGAGCGGACGGTGATAAAGCTGGGTGAGTTTTTCAAGTGTCGGAGTCACGGTGCCGGATTTTTTACCCGCCGGGAGCGCGCAAGTCAACCGGACGGTTGCGGCCAGCAATTCTCATTTTGAATTTATTGAAGAGAGTGGCAGTGGCTGTTTCAGCCGCCAATCCCGTCGCCGGTCGCGCGCCTCGAGCGGTCGCTCGTCTATCACCTTGTGGACGACACGCGCGAGCCGACGGCCGTGCCGACGCGGTTCAGGGATTTTCACATGAGCTGGCTTTCCGGAGGCGCGGTTTCGCCGGAGTTCGCCCGTCCGCTGGCCGCCGCAAAAAAGCCGTCATGAACGCGCCCGAACGATGAAGGAAATCCCGCCGCTTTCGTCTGTGGACGCCACGAACCCGTGGGTCGGCCTGAGCACGTTCACCGAGGAGCAGTGCTTCGACGGGCTCCCGCAGCCCGCGAGGGCGTTCATCGAAGACGAACTCCTCACCGACACCGGGTTCCGCGAAAACATGGCGCTGCCAAACGACCTCCAGCCCGCTCTGCTGGCGACATCCGCTCCGGCGACTTCGGTGGCGGTCGCTCCGGCAGGCTCGGGAAATTGGATCGCGGCTGCGGCCGAGGACGGATCGTGTGCGCTTTGGAAGATGAAGGATGGAGGCCGCACCTGCGGCCCATGCGGTCGCCGCAGGGTTTGATCCGTCTGGAAGCCGGCTTTGGACCGCCGCCCCCGACGGCACAGTGACACTCTGGAATGCCGACGGAGCGACTCAGGCGGACGTCACCCTCACCCACCCGGCACGACCATCCCACGTCGGCATCGAGCATTCCTCCGACGGCGATTTCCTCGTCACCGCCTGCGGCACCGAGATCCGCACGCTGGCACTCACCGGCGACCCGAGGGCTGTGCTCCGCATTTTTTCCGGAAGTGATTTCGACAAGGAATTCCACTCGGCTGTCGTGAGTTCCGACGGCACCCTGCTGGCTGCGGCTGGCCGGGTCGTTGTCTGGAACATCCGCACTCCGGATGCCCCGCCGCTCGTCCTGCCGGTCACCGCGCCCGCCACGCGGCTGGCGTTCGTTCCCGGCGGCAACACGCTCGCCGTCGCCTCCGGTCGTCGCGTTCTGCTCTTCCTACCCGGCGCAAGCAGGCCGACGGCATCGCTCTCGCACGCCGAAGATGCTACTGGGCTGCCTGGATCGCGGTGACGGCGATCGTGTAGATGATGTCGTCCACAAGCGCGCCGCGGGAGAGGTCGTTGACCGGCTTGCGGAGGCCCTGGAGCATCGGGCCGATGCTGATGAGGTTGGCGCTGCGCTGGACCGCCTTGTAGGTCGTGTTCCCGGTGTTGAGGTCGGGAAAGACGAAGACCGTCGCCCTGCCGGCAACCGGGCTGCCGGGTGCCTTCTGGGCGGCGACCGACGCGTTCGCGGCGGCGTCATATTGGAGCGGTCCGTCAATCGGGAGGTCCGGGCGCATCTTCCGCGCGAGCTCGGTGGCGAGGCGGACCTTTTCGACATCCGCGCCCTGGCCGGACTCGCCGGTGCTGTAGCTGATGAGCGCGACGCACGGGGGGATGCCGAACCGGCGGGCGGACTCGGCGCTTTGGATCGCGATATCGGCGAGGGCCTCGGCGTCGGGGTTCGGGTTCACCGCGCAGTCGCCATAGACGAGGACCTGCTCGGGCAGGCACATGAAAAAAACCGAGGAGACGACGCGGGCGTCGGGCTTGGTTTTTATGATCTGGAGGGCCGGGCGGATCGTGTTTGCCGACGAGTGGACCGCGCCCGACACAAGGCCGTCCACCTCGCCGAGCGCGAGCAGCACGGTGCCGAGCATGACGTTGTCCTCAAGTGCCTCGAGCGCGTCTTTTGCGCTCATGTTTTTGTTTTTGCGCATCTCGACAAGCGGGGCGGCGTAGCGCGGGCGGAGCGCGTCGGCATCGAGGATCTCCATGCCCGGCGGGATCTCGAGCCCGTTGACGCCGGCGACGCGGCTGATTTCGGCGGGGTTGCCGAGGAGGACGCACCGGGCGATCCCGCGCTTGTGGCAGGCGATCGCCGCCTGGATCGTCCGGGGCTCGTCGCCCTCGGGGAGGATGATCCGCTTGTTTGCCTTGCGCGCGGCCTCGGCGAGGTTGTGGCGGAACGCGGCCGGAGAGAGCCTGAACTCGAAGTCGCCGCGCCGGCGGTGCTCGATCCATTCGGTGCCGAGGTTGCGCGCGATGAAATCCATCACGAGGTTGATCCGCTCGATGTCATCACCGGGGACCTCGGTGCTCATGCGCGAGAGGTTGAGCGCGGTCTCGTAGCTGCCGGTCGGGACGCAGAGCACCGGGAGCCCGGTCTCGAGCGCCTTGCCGAGCAGCCTGCGGAGTCCATCGTCGAGCGTGAGCCCGCCGGTGAGGAGGATCCCCGCAAGCGGGATGTCGTTGAGCGCGGCGAGCGCCGCACCCATGATGACGTCCTCGCGGTCGGAGGGCATGAGCAGGAGTGCTCCGGGAGCATAGACGTGGTAGATGTGCGAGGCGGTGCGCGCGCAGAGCGCGATCGAGCTGACCCGGCGGCGGCGCATATCTCCCTCGACAATGACCTCCGCCTTCAGGTGGCGCGCGACGTCGAGCGTGCGGCACGAAAGGAACGCGCGGTTGAGCGGGATCCCGCCGAGAAGCTCGAATTTTCCCGTGTGAAAAATCCGGCATTCCCGACGAAGGGTTTCCAAGACGATATTTTTTTCGTCGTCCGATTCGCCCGTGGTGGTTTCGATCCCCTCGCGGCCGGCGTCAACGATCGGGACGACCCCGTTCGATGCCGACGCGTCGGCTTTTCCGATCCGGTTGACGATGCACCCGATGAGGTGCCCAGAATCAATCCCGCCGTAGAGCGTCGCGAGCGTCTCGACCCGCTTCTCGAACGCCGCCGAAGATTCCTCCCGGAAGTCTGCCACCAGAATGACCTCGGCGTTCAGGCTGGTGACCATCATCCGGTTCAGCCGGTTGTTGTAGGTCTGGCCTGGGAGCTGGAGGAGCGCCTCGACGAGCACGACGTCGGCATCCGCCGCCGCCTCGCTCACCTTCTCGACAACCAGCTCCATAAGGTCGTCCATTCGCTCCTCGCGGATGAACGTCTCCGCCTCGTGGATCGGGACCGGCACCGGCGGGGTTTTTCCGGTCGTCGCCTCGAGGAAAAGCATCGAGACGTCCGGACCTTCGGAGTTTGCGGGGAGCTGGGAGATCGGCTTGCAGAATGCGACGCGGAGCCCGCGGCGTTCCATCGCGCGGTGGACGCCGAGGCAGACCGAGGTGAGGCCGGCACCGGTGCCGGTCGCTGCGAGAAAGAAGATTTGTTTCATGGGGTTGACTGGAAAAATTTAGGCTGCGGCGAGGCCGTCGAGGACGCGGGCGGTTTCTTTGGCGATCATCCACTCCTCGTTTGTGGGGACGACCAGGCAGGGGATTGCGCTCGTCACGGCGGAGACAATCCCGCCGGAGGCCGCGCCGTCGAGGGCGTTCTTTTCCGGATCCGGGCGGACGCCGAGAACGGCGAGCCGGTTCATCGTGCGCTCGCGGACGTTGGACGCGTGCTCGCCGATGCCGCCGGTGAAGACGATTGCGTCCACCTGGTCGAGGGCGGCTGCGAGCCCGAGCAGGGATTTGGCGAGCCGGTAGCAAAAGACTTCGATCGCGATCTCAGCGCGCTCGTTGCCAGCGGCCTGCGCCTCGTGGAGCGCGCGCATGTCGTTGCTCACCCCCGAGAGCCCGAGCAGACCGCTCTCGGAGTTGAGCATGCGGGTGATCTCGGCCAGCCGCATCCCGGATTTGTCCTGGAGAAATTGCGCCAGTGCGGGGTCCACATCCCCGCTGCGGGTGCCCATCACGAGTCCCTCGCTTGGGGTCAGCCCCATCGTCGTGTCCACGCTGCGTCCGCCCCTCACCGCGCAGGCACTGCAGCCGTTGCCGAGGTGCGCGGTAAGAAGGTTCAGACCGGCGGGATCGCGCCCGAGCAGTCGTGCGGCCTCAAGCGACACAAAGTGGTGGCTGGTCCCGTGAAACCCGTAGCGGCGGATTTTTTGCTCCTCATAAAGCCGGTAGGGGATCGCGTAGAGAAACGCATGCCGGGGGAGGGTCTGGTGGAACGCGGTGTCAAAAACCGCGACTTGCGGCAGCCCGGGGAAGAGCCGCCCGGCAACTTCGATGCCCATCAGGTTCGCGGGATTGTGCAGTGGCGCAAGCGCCGCGCATTCGCCAATCGCCTCCAGCACCTCGGCGTCAATGAGCACCGAGCCGGTAAACTTCTCCCCACCATGCACCACTCGATGGCCGATTCCAACCGGCACCCGGGCGGTCGCTCCCCGGCGCATCGCCTCACGCAGCACCTCCTCGTGCCCGGCACCCGGCAGCGGGATGTCGGTCTTTGTTCCGCCGCTCTCAAACCTCAGCACCGCCTCCGGCGTGCCCAGGCGCTCGCCCGTCCCCTCGAACTCCCGCGCGCCGGTCGCCGGATCAAGCAGCGCAAACTTCAGCGAGGAACTCCCGCAGTTGATGACAAGCACCGCCCGGTCGGAAAAAAAATCGCCACCCATATCAGCAAAGACTAACCCGCCCGCCCGTCCAGAGGCGATTCATTTGCACACGGACCTAATAATATGTCAGGCACGTCCGTCCGTTCGCGACTTGCAGACGACGGCCGGAGCGGGCACCCCGCCGGACACATTTGCGGAAAGTTCAGACAAGGCGGATCACCGGCAAAGGGGTTAGCAAAGGCAAAGGGGCCAGAGCAAAATGGCTTTTCTTGGCATGAGTGCAAGGCGTCGAGCTTGAGCCTTAATGTCAATAGGAAAGAACTGACACCTTTTTCGATGAGAAGAAGCAGCTTTTTCCTCACAAATCCCATCCGACAATGCGCCGGTTATCGCTCCTCGCAGGAAGGCACGGGAAGAGCAAGCGGAAGAAATGCGGCATCATGCGGCGGAAGCTGTCAAATGACGTCGTGGTTGGCAAGTTTGCATTTCCCGCCATTCACGAGAGAAGTCACACCGGCAAGCAGTTGATGAAGACGATCAACTACTCTGGACTGGGATACCCCGAGGCTGGCATTGAGGTGATTGTAAAACTGGCGAAAAGCCTTTGATTGGGGCGATTCCAGTGGTAACAC